>JBAXJZ010000048.1:0-13904 GCA_037137595.1 Burkholderiales bacterium
CATAGTAGCAAGCCTATACCTACGTACGTGTGACAGCGCAATTGAGCAGGGTACTACATACATGATGGGGCGAATCGGATCGGACCAATTTGCTGATGTTTATTATCACAACAGCATCGTACAGTACTGGCACCTGGGCAGTAACCAGCAGCCGTGCGTTACGGCTGAATGTACCGGCACTGCTGATGCAGCGTGGGACGACAGTGAGCCACTTTGGCGTCAGTACTGACTCGATACCAGGAGGCGTCCGGCCGTGCATGATGATAAACACGCACACGCACTAAATGTATTGCATTGTTGCAGGCTGCGGGACTCAGAGGGCCGGCTGCCGCCTGTCGTCAGCTACGGGATGATGCTGGTGCCTGGGGAGCTTCGCGCCGTGCACAGCCTGTACTTCATCGACGCGGACGCGTGCCGCGAGAAGCTGCGCGCGCTCGAGGACGCGGGCGACGGCAACGGGTTCGGGTTCGCGGCAGGCGGCGGTGACGGCGGCACGCAGCGGGTCGCGGGGCAGGGCGGCGACCGGCGGATCGAAGCACCCGAACGGCGAGCCGGCGGGCGGGTCGACGGGTGCGTCGGCCGAGGTGCCGGACGGGCGGGCGAGGGTGGCGGATGTGTTCATGACCCACCATCATCCGCATCATCGATGGATAATGATTCGGTATTGAGTGGCCAAGACCGAATGTTCCACTAGACCATGCCAACGTCCACCGAGCTCGACCGCACCGACCTGAGGATCCTCGCCGCCCTCCAGCAGGACGGCCGGATGCCGAACAACCGCCTGGCCGAGACGGTCGCGCTGTCGCCCACCGCCGCGCTCGCGCGCGTGCAGCGCCTGACCCGCGAGGGCTTCATCCTCGGCTACGAGGCGCGACTGAACCCGACGCTGCTGGGCGCCGGGCTGCTGGTCTTCGTCGAGGTGCTGCTCGACCGCACGACGCCGAACGTGTTCGAGCAGTTCAAGGCGGCCGTGCAGGTGCATCCCGAGATCCTCGAGTGCCACATGGTGGCCGGAGGCTTCGACTACCTGCTGAAGACGCGCGCGGCGGACATGCAGGCCTACCGGCAGTTCGCCGGCAGCGTGCTGTGGCAGCTGCCCGGCGTGCGCGAGACGCGGACCTACGCGGTGATGGAGGAGGTGAAGAGCTCGACGCGGCTGCACCTGGCGGGGACCTGAGCGGGCGCGCGCCCGCACCCGTCGCGCCCGCGGCGGCCCGCCCGGGCCGCCCGGTTCAAGCCTGCGGGAACGGCATCACCCGCGGCGCCGTGCCGCCGGTCGCCCGCGCGATCGCGTTCGCGAACGCCGGCGCCAGCGGCGGCAGGCCCGGCTCGCCGACACCGGTGGGCGGATCGGCGCTCGGCACCAGGTGCACCGCGAAGCGCGGCATGTCGGGCATCCGGGGCACCGCGTAGTCGTTGAAGTTCGACTGCTCGACCACCCCGTCCTTCAGCGTGATCGCCGCGCCGGGCAGGCACATGCCCAGGCCCATCAGCGCCGCGCCCTGGATCTGCGCCTCGACCGACAGCGGATTGACCGCGAGGTTGCAGTGCACGCCGGCGGTGACCGCGTGCAGCCTGGGCACGCCGCGCTCGACCGAGGCCTCGACGACGTAGGCCACCACCGTCTGGAACGACTCGTGGACGGCGACGCCCCACGCCCGCCCGCGGGGCAGCGTGCGCTTGCCGTAGCCGGACTTCTCGACCGCGAGCTTCAGCGCCGCCTCGTGCCGCGGCGCGCGGCCGCCCATCAGCTTCAGCCGCAGCGCGACCGGGTCGCGGCCGGTGGCGCGCGCGACCTCGTCGAGCAGCGTCTCCATCACGTAGGCGGTGTGGGTCGAGCCCACGCTGCGCCACCAGAGCACCGGCACGTTGACCTCGGGATGGTGGACCGCGAGGCGCATCGGCACGTCGTAGGGCTCGCGCATGCCCTCGACGGTCAACGCGTCGATGCCGTTCTTGATCATGCCCTCCTCGAACAGCGTGCCCCGCGTGATCGACTGGCCGACGATCGTGTGATCCCAGGCGACGATCTCGCCGGCCGCGTCCAGGCCGATCTCGGCGCGGTGCACGTGGAGCGGGCGGTAGTAGCCGCCCTTCACGTCGTCCTCGCGGCTCCACAGCGTGCGCACCGGGCCCGCCACGCCGCCGGCGCGCGCCGCCTTCGCCACCTGGCAGGCCTCGACGACGTAGTCGCCGGACGGCACCGCGCGCCGGCCGAAGCCGCCGCCGGTGGACTGGACGTTCACGCGGATCGATCCGGCATCGACGCCCAGCGTCTTCGCCGCGGCCGCGGTGTCGAGCCCGGGCACCTGCGTGCCGACCCAGAGCTCGGCCCGGGATCCGTCGAAGGCCACCGTGCAGTTCAGCGGCTCCATCGGCGAATGGGCGAGGTAGGGGAAGACGAACTCGGCGCTGATGCGCTTCGCCGCGCCGGCGAGCCTGGAGACGTCGGCGTCGTAGCGCAGCGGGCCGGGCCGGGTCGAGAGCTCGCGGTAGCGTTCGAGCAGCCGCGCGGAGTCGGCCCGCTCCAGGCCCGCGGCGTCCCACTGCAGCTTCAGCGCGTCGCGGCCCTGCCGTGCGGGCCAGTAGCCGTCGGCGATCACCGCCACCCCTTCGCCGCCGCGGTCAACGGGCACGCGGACCACGGCCTTCACGCCCTTGATCGCGCGCGCGGCCGAATCGTCCACCGCCGCGAGCCTCGATCCGAACACCGGCGGCCGCGCGACGACCGCGGTGAGCATCCCGGGCAGCTTCACGTCGATGCCGTAGGCCTGCCGGCCCGAGGCCTTCGCGCTCGCGTCGAGCCGACGCTGCGGTCGGCCGATCAGCCGGAAGTCCTTCGGGTCCTTCAGCGCCACACGCTGCGGCACCGGCTCGCGCATCGCACGCTCGGCGAGTTCGCCGTAGGTCGCGCGCCGGCCGCGCGGTCCGGTGACCACGCCGCGCACGGTGCGCAGCGCCTCCGGTTCCACGCCCCAGTCGCGCGCCGCGGCCGCGACCAGCATCGCGCGGGTGCGGGCGCCCAGCTCCCGGTACTGCGGGTACGAGTGCTTCATCGAGATCGAGCCGCCGGTCAGGTGCGTGTCCCAGGCTGGATCCGCATAGGCGGGGTCGGCCGTGCCGTGCACCGTGCGGACCGCGGACCAGTCGGCGTCGAGCTCCTCGGCGAGGACCAGCGCGAGGCCGGTGTGCACGCCCTGGCCGAACTCCAGTCGGTTCACCGTGACGGTGGTGGTGCCGTCGCGGTCGATCCGCACGAAGGCCTGCGGCTGCTGCGTGGGCTTCAGACCCGCCGGGGCCGCGCCCTGGGAAGAGGCGGCGAGCGGGAACGCGCCGAGCGCGAAGCCCGAGGCCGCGCCGAGCTTCAGGAACGCACGGCGGTCGAGGTCGCCGGTGCGCGTGGGCTCGCGGCGGGCCAGAACCCGGGCGAGGTCGGTGGCGACGCGGGGGTCGATCTGCTTGATCATCCGTCCTCCGTCAGGCCAGCGACGCGGCCGCGTCGTGGATGGCCGCGCGGATCCGCGCGTAGGTGCCGCAGCGGCAGACGTTGCCGGCCATGGCCGCATCGATGTCGGCGTCGGTGGGCCGGCGCCTGGTTCGCAGCAGCGCGGCCGCACTCATGATCTGGCCGCTCTGGCAGTAGCCGCACTGCGCGACGTCGTGCTTCACCCAGGCCGCCTGCACCGCGCGGCCGACGCGGTCGTCGCCGACCGCCTCGATCGTGACGACCTTCCGGCCCTCGACCGCCGCCACCGGCGTCACGCACGAGCGCGTGGCCACGCCGTCGACGTGCACCGTGCAGGCGCCGCACAGCGCCTGGCCGCAGCCGAACTTGGTGCCGGTCAGGCCGAGGCCGTCGCGCAGCGCCCAGAGGAGCGGGGTGGTGGGATCGGCGTCGAGGTCGACGCGGCGGCCGTTGAGGTCGAGACGGGGCATGGCGGTCCGGGTGGTGCGGGGATGACCGACTCTACCGCAGCGACCGCACCGCGCCCGCATCGCCACCACGGCGCGGCCCGGCAGGCCCCGCCGAGGCAGAATCGGGCATGGATCAAGACCTGCCCTCGCTGCTCGCCCGCCTCGAGGCCGAGCTCCACCATCCCGGCGCCACCGCTTCGCGCGCACGCCTGGACGCGTTGCTGCACCCGGACTTCCACGAGGTCGGCCCCGACGGCGTGCCCCGGCACGAGGCGCTGCGGATGTCGGTCTGGGTCCGCGACGGCGAGGCCTGGCGGCTGCGCTACCACCAGGGCACGGCGGTCGGCTGAGCCGGCGGCCGACGGGCGCGATGCGCCCGACACATGGGATCCGTCGGATCCGGCATTGGCGTGCCGGCCCGGAAACGGCGAGGATCCGCGTCTTCCTTCCGTCCCCGCCACCGACACCGCATGCGCATCCTCGAGATCCGGGAGAAGACCCTCCCCATCAGCTCCTCCATCCGCAACGCGTACATCGACTTCTCGAAGATGACGCTGAGCCTCGTCGCGGTGGTCACCGACGTGATCCGCGACGGCCGGCCGGTGATCGGCTACGGCTTCAACTCGAACGGCCGCTACGGCCAGGGCTCGCTGATGCGCGAGCGCTTCATCCCGCGCATCCTCGAGGCCGAGCCCGCGTCGCTGGTCGACGACGCCGGCACCAACCTCGACCCGCATCGCGTCTGGAACGCGATGTACACCAACGAGAAGCCCGGCGGCCACGGCGAGCGCTCGGTGGCCATCGGCACCATCGACATGGCGGTCTGGGACGCCGTCGCGAAGATCGCCGGCCTGCCGCTCTACCAGCTGCTCGCGGACCGCTACGGCACCGGCGTGCCGAACCGCAGGGTCTTCGTCTACGCGGCCGGCGGCTACTACTACCCCGGCAAGGACCGTGTCCGGCTGCAGGACGAGATGCGCAGCTACCTCGATCGCGGCTACACCGTCGTGAAGATGAAGATCGGCGGCGCGAGCCTCGACGAGGACCTGCATCGCATCGACGCGGTGATGGAGGTGCTGCAGGACGGCCAGCGGCTGTGCGTCGACGCGAACGGCCGCTTCGACCTCGACACCGCGATCGCCTATGCGAAGGCGCTGTCGCGCTACGACCTGTTCTGGTACGAGGAGGCGGGCGACCCGCTCGACTTCGAGCTGCAGGCCACGCTGCGCGGCTGCTACCGCAACCCGATGGCCACCGGCGAGAACCTGTTCTCGATGCAGGACGCGCGCAACCTGATCCGCTACGGCGGCATGCGGCCCGACCGCGACTGGCTGCAGTTCGACTGCGCGCTGAGCTACGGCCTGGTCGAGTACCTGCGCACGCTCGACATGCTGCACGAGCACGGCTGGTCGCCGTCGCGCTGCATCCCGCACGGTGGACACCAGATGTCGCTCGCGATCGCCGCGGGGCTGGGGCTGGGCGGCAACGAGTCGTATCCGGACCTGTTCCAGCCGTTCGGCGGCTTCCCCGACGGCACGAAGGTCGTGGATGGCCACGTGACGCTGCCGGAGCTGCCGGGGATCGGGTTCGAGGGCAAGGCGGACCTGCATGCGGTGATGAAGGCGCTGGCGGGCTGAGACGGCCGGCACGGATCGCGTCCCGAAGCGCCCCGGTGCCGATCCGCTCCCCCTGGCACCGCGACGGCACGGCTCATCGGTGCTCCGATGGCGCGGGCTCGTGCCCGGGCGCCCCGCCGTGCAGGTCCGCCATCTCGCGGGCGACATCCTGCACCGACTGCCTGAACAGCCGTACCCCGGGCTGCGATTGCTTGACCCGGTGGCACAGGAAGGCGATCGGAGACACCGCGAGGGGGAAGTCGATCGCGAGCTCGGTCACGACGCCCATGTCGCGGTAGAGCGCGATGGCCGAGCGCGGCGCCACGGTCAGCCACGTCGAATTCGCCACCATGTGGAAGTTGGCGACGAGGGACTCGGACTCCACCATCGGCCGCAGTCCGTGATGGCCCCGCTCGCCCATGGCCGCGACAAGCGCCGTGCGTGCCTGACTGCCGGGCGGCATCAGCACCCATTCGTAGGCGAGCAGGCGCTCGCAGGCCACGGCGCCGCCCTGCGCGGCCAGCGGATGTCCGGGTGCACACGCGATCCCGAGCGGCATGGGCAGCAGCGGCTCCTCCACCAGCGTCTCGCGCGTCTCGGCGTCGAGGTCCAGCCCGTCCAGCCGACCGACCACGCAATCCACCTCGTTGTGCAGCAGGGCCTGCACGACCTGTTCGATGGATCCGCCCTTGATCCGGACCTCGGATCTCGGATGCGATGCGTACATCCGGAGGATCGCGCGCGGGATCAGGTCGAACATCGAGGCCATCATCGCCCCGACGCGCAGGCGCAGCGGCGCGTGGCTCTCCATGTCGCCCGAAGCGATCCGCAGCTCGTCGAGCAGGGCGCCGAGCCGCACGCGCAGCGCGTGTCCGGCTTCCGTCAGCCGGGCTCCCTGGCTGTCTCGCGTCACGAGCTGGTTGCTGAACGCACGCTCCAGGTCCTTGAGCATCGCGCTGACGGCGGGTTGCGTCACGCAGAGTTCGGCCGCGACGCGGCGCAGCGATCCCGTGGCATGGATCAGTTCGAGCAGTTGCAGGTGCTTGAGGCGCAGCTGCAGCAGGGCAGCGTTCATGTGCATCCCCGAGATCGTCTCGAGTCGGGCAATAAAGGGTGCTGATCAGGTGCCAAGAAAATCCGACTACCTCGGCGGCCGGACCCGTTCCTAGAATCGGCCACGCCCCAGATTACCGAATCGCGAGGGCGTCCGTGAGCGTCGGGCGAAGCACCGGTACGTCCGTCCTCTCGCATCTCCAAGGAACCCACCCATGCATCGCTCGAAGCTCGCCCTCTGGCTCGTCGCGGGGTTGACCCTGCTCGCCGGCACCCCGAGTGCCGGCGCGGCGGACTTTCCGACGAAGCCCTTGCGTATCGTCGTGCCCTACGCGGTGGGCGGCGCATCGGACATCTTCGCCAGGACCATCGCGCAGAAGCTCGCCGAGCGCCTGAGCCAGCCCGTGGTCGTGGAGAACCGCGTGGGCGCCGGCGGCATCATCGGGGCGGACCATGTCGCCAAGTCGGCGCCCGACGGACATACACTGCTGCTGGGCAGCGTCGGCATCTACGACCTGTCCCCGGCGCTGTATCCGAAGCTGCCCTACAAGGCGTCGGACCTGATCCCGGTCGTCGAGATCGCCTCGTCGCCGCTGCTGATGGTCACCGCCTCCGGGTCGTCGCTGAAATCCATCCAGGACGTGATCGCGCGCGAGAAGCAGCGGCCCGGCGGGCTGAACATGGCGTCGGCCGGAGCCGGCTCGATCACGCACCTGGCGATCATGCTGCTCAACGAGTCCGCCGGCACGCGCATGCAGCACGTGCCGTATCGCGGCGGGGGCGCGGCGCTGGTCGATGTCCTGGGCGGTCAGATGGACATGATGTTCATCGGCACGCCGCCGGCCATGCCGGCGATCGCCGAAGGGCGCCTCCGTGTGCTCGCCGTCACCTCCTCCAGGCGAGTGGCGAGCCTGCCCAACGTCCCCACGCTGGCCGAGTCGGTCGCGTCCGGATTCGAGGCCACGTCCGAGGACGCCATCTTCCTGCCCGCCGGCACGCCCGCGGACATCGTGGCGCTGCTGCATCGGGAGATCACGCAGGTGATCACCCTGCCGGACGTGCGCAAGCGCTGGACGGAGCTGTCGGCGGATCCCGGCCGCAGTCTGACGCCCGACCAGTTCAGGGCCGCCCTGGACCGCAGCGCCGCGAAGTGGAGCAAGGTGGTCACGGAGGCGAACATCAAGCTCGACTGAGATCGCACGCTCCATGAACGCGAACGGGTCCACGACGATCGACGGCTTTCCCGGCTACGTTCGCGCGGACGGCGGCGTGGGGGTGCGCAACTACCTGCTCATCCTGTCGGTGGGGCACCTGACCGGGCCTGCCGCGCGCCGCGTGGCGCAGGCCCTGCCGCTGGCGCGCCTCGTCCTCCTCCCCTATTGGGGCGGCCTGATGGGCGCGGATCGCGAGCTGCTGGTCCGCTCCATCGAGGGTTTCTGCCTTCACCCCAACGTGGGCGCGGTCCTGCTGATCGGCAGCGACGCGCCCAGGCTGCAGGAACTCCTCGCCGCGGTATCGGCTCACCGCAGGCCGGCCCGGGCACTGTGCCTGGACGACTGCGACCACGATGCGCTGGTCCTCTCGGATCGGGCCCTGCGCATCGGCGCGGGTCTGCTGCGCGACCTCTCGCGACAGCGCCGCGTCCGGGCGCCGCTCTCGGCGCTGTTCGTGGGGGTGAAATGCGGGCGCTCCGACCCGAGCTCGGGCATCGTCTCCAACCCCCTGATCGGCCACGTCGTGGACACCCTGGTCGATGCCGGCGGCCGCGTGGTGTTCGGCGAGACCATGGAATGGCTGGGGGCCGAGCACCTGCTCGCTCGCAGGGCAGCGTCGCCGGAGGTCGGCGACGCGCTGGTCGGCGCGGTCCGTCGCCGCGAACAGCTGGCGGTGTGCAACGGCGTCGACCTGGTCGGGGACAACCCCAATCCGACCAATGTCGCAGCGGGCATCTCGACCATCGAGGAGAAGTCCGTGGGCTCCATCGCCAAGAGCGGGTCCAGGCCCATCGACGGTGTCGTGCAGATGGGCGAACGCATCGACCGGCCGGGACTCTTCGCCATGGAGGGCCCGGCCTATTCTCCCGAGTCCCTGTCGGGTCTCGTCGCCTCGGGTGCGCAGATCGTGCTGTTCTCCACCGGCGTCGGCAACAGCTACGTGAGCAGGCTTGCGCCCACGATCAAGCTGTCGGCGAATCCTGCGGCAAGCGCGGCGTTGACGCAGCAGCTGGACTTCGATGCCAGCGGCGTCCTTCTCGGTACCCTCGATACCTCGCAGGCGGCGCGTGAACTGCTGGCGACGCTGCTGGAGGTGGCCTCGGGCAGCCTCACCTGGGGCGAGGTGCTCGACGAGGGCGACGAGGTGGTCAGCCGCATCGGAGAGGCACTGTGAGCGGCCGCCAGGCGCTGCGCCTGCATCCGCGCGATGACGTCGCGGTCGCGTTGCAGGCCTTGAGCCCCGGCTCCGTGTGTTCCGTCGCGGGCAGCGGCGAGGTGCAGTCCCTGACGGTCGCCGAGAACGTGCCGGCCTGCCACAAGATCGCCCTGCGCGACATGCCTGCCGGAACCGTGGTCCACAAGTACGGCGAGGCCATCGGCGTCGCCACGACCGTGATACGGTGCGGCTCGCACGTCCACATCCACAATCTCGCGAGCCGACGGGCTCGGGGCTGACTCATCCCGCACGAGCCGATCCCGATGTCGATTCCGAAGCGCCTCGAGACGCGCGGTGGCGTCGTCCTCGGATTCGACGTCGGCACGAGCTCCGGCAAGGTCTGCGCCCTCGACGACGCCGGGCGCGTGCTCGGCATCGAGAGCGAGGGCTATCCGACCCGCGTGCCGCGACCGGCCTGGGCCGAGCAGGACCCGGCGAGCTGGCTGCCGGCGCTGGCGCTCGCCTGCCGGCGCCTCCTCGCGCGACTCGGGCTGGATCCGTCCAGCGTACGGGGCCTGGCCGTCACCAGCGCCGCCCACGTGGGTGTGCTGCTCGACGCCGCCGGCGAGCCCGTGCGCCCGGCCATCCTGTGGCACGACCAGCGTTCGCAGGCGGAGGCGCGCGAGATCGCGGACGCCGCGGGCGACGAGGTGTTCTCGATCGGCAACAACTGGCCGACGCCCACCTGGACCCTCTCCCACCTCGCGTGGATCCGTCGCCACGATCCGCGCAGCCTCGATCGGACGCGGCACCTGCTGCTGTCGAAGGACCACCTCGCGTTCCTGCTGACCGGCGAGCGGGCGACCGATCCCGCCGCCGCGGTCTCGGCGCTGCTGCTCGACGTCGCGACCGGGCGATGGTCCGAGCGCCTGTGCGCATTCGCGGGTCTGTCCGTCGCGCAGCTCCCGCCGGTGCTGCCCATCGCGGCCGAGATCGGCCGCCTGCTTCCGGAGCCCGCGTCGCTGCTCGGCCTGCACGCCGGAACGCGCGTCTTCAACGGGACGATGGACAGCACGGCCGAGACCTTCTCGGCGGGCGTTCGGCGAGAGGGCGAATGCGTGATCCGTCTGGCCAGCGCCGGCGGCATCCACGGCATCTCCAGCCCCGCGCGCGTGCACCCTAAGCTGATCTCGTATCCGTATCCGATCGCGCCGTACTGGCTGTCGCAGGCGGGCACGAACACCTGCGCGACCGCGGTCGCATGGGCGTGCTCGCTGATGACCGGCGACGGGGAGGCACCGGATTTCGCGCAGTGGTCGGCGCTGGCCGAAGCGTCGCCGCCCGGATCGAACGGCGTGCTCTTCCATCCGTACCTGTCGGGCGAGCGCTGCCCCTACTGGGACGGCGATCTGCGCGCGAGCTTCGTCGGTCTGGGCCTGAATCACGGTCGCGCGGACCTGGCGCGGTCTGTCTACGAAGGGACGAGCTTCGCGCTGCGCGACGCGCTCTCCGTGCTGCAGGAGCGCGGCTTCGCGCTGTCCGGCGTGAGGCTGGTTGGCGGCGGTGCGAAGAGCCGCGTGTGGAGCGGGATCGTCGCGTCGGTCCTCGACTGCCCGGTCCGCGCCGCGCCGCTGGCCGATTCGTCGGCGGGGGCGGCGATGCTCGCGCTGGTGGGGCTGGGGGTGTTCGACGACCCATCGTCGGTCCCCGCGATCGGGCCGGACGACGAGGCGGTCGTCCACCTGCCGGACCCCGGGGCACGGGCGCTGTACGACGACGCGTTCACCCGCTACAAGGACGTGCAGCGGCGGCTGGCGGAGGTGTATCGCGGCACGCGCGGCTGATCGGGCGTCGGGGAAAGAAGAAGGCCCGCTTTCGCGGGCCTTCGAGGGTGTTGGTGGAGCCGGCGGGAATCGAACCCGCGTCCGCAAGTCTTCTACGTGACCGATCTACATGCTTAGCCGCGTCGTTTGATTCTCGTCCTCCGCCGCGCCGACGGGCAGGCTAGAAGGAGGACCAGCCACCTATTTTTTAGCTCCCCGGCAAGTGACCCGCCCGGTCGCGATCCGATGTGAATGACGCTGCAGTCCCTTGCGGAACCCGGGCCATCGGCAACCCGGTGCAGCGGCTCACGCCTTAAGCGGCGAGAGCGAAACGCTCGTCGTTGGCGTTTGAAGTTTTCTAGAAGGATTTACGAGGGCACTAGAGTCCTCGGCATGCACTGAAACGCTTCACTACCCACGTCGAAACCAGGTCGGCCCCGGTGTTCAGGGTACAAGTATAGACCTTCGGCCGGATTTCAAGCCCCGGCGCCGCCGGACGGCCGCCGCGCCGATCCGCATGTGCCCGCGAGCGCGCCGCGCGCCGATCGGCTATGTTCGGGCTCACCCCGATCCGGGACCCACACACGCAGGAGGAGACCCATGTCGCAGGACCTGATCGAGACCGTCGCCGACGGCATCGCGACGCTCACGCTGAACCGCCCCGATTCGCGCAACGCGCTCTCGCGCCCGATGATGCTCGCCCTCGCCGAGGCGCTGCCGCGGCTCGCCACCGACCCGAAGGTGCGCGCGGTGGTGCTGACCGGCGCCGGCCGCGCGTTCTGCTCGGGCGGCGACGTCAAGGGCTTCGCCGCGCGCGCCGCGGGCGTGCCGGCGGACGAGCCCACCTTCGACCAGAAGGTCACCGACCTGCGGATGCGGATGGAGGCGGTCCGCTGGCTGCACGAGATGCCCAAGCCCACGCTCGCGGTGATCCCCGGCCCGGCCGCCGGCGCCGGCCTGTCGCTCGCGCTCGCCTGCGACATGCGGATCGCGGCCGACGACGCCAAGTTCACCACCGCTTTCTCGAAGATCGGCGTCTCGGGCGACTTCGGCGGCAGCTACTTCCTGACGCACCTGGTCGGCGCCTCGAAGGCCCGCGAGCTCTACTTCACCGGCCGCGTGGTGATGGCCGACGAGGCGCAGCGCATCGGCCTGGTCGACCGGCTCTCGCCCTTCGACGGGCTGGCCGACGCGGCCGGCGCGTGGGCGCGCGAACTCGCGGCGCTGCCGACGGTGGCGGTGGGGTACATGAAGCGCAACCTCAACACCGCGCAGCGCGGCTCGCTCGCCGAGACGCTCGACGCCGAGGCGATCCACATGATCCGCAGCTTCGAGACCGACGACCACAAGGCCTCGGCGAAGGCCTTCGTCGAGAAGCGGCCGCCGAGCTTCTCGGGGCGCTGAGCCGGATCCGCGGCAGGATCGGTGGCCGGCCGGCCGCGCTCAGGCGCGTGCGGCGCCGCGCCGGTTGATGGCGTCGACCTGGCCGTTGAGCGTCCAGAAGTCGTAGAGCCAGCCGACGAGGAAGAGGCCGCCGGTCAGCAGCCACAGCAGGCCCGTGCCCCACTTGCCGAGGTAGAAGCGGTGGATGCCGAGCACGCCGAGGAAGGTCAGCAGCAGCCACGCGACGGTGTAGTCGACGCCGCCGGTCGCGTAGCGCCGGTCCGCGCTGCGGTCCATCGACGGGATGAGGAACAGGTCGATCAGCCACCCGATGCCGAGCAGGCCGAGGGTGAAGAACCAGATCGTCCCCGTCACCGGCTTGCCGTAGTAGAAGCGGTGCGAACCGGTGAAGCCGAACAGCCACAGCGCATAGCCGACGGTCTTGCGGTGGGTGTCGCCGGACGGTGTGTTCATCACATCCTCACTTGACGGCGAAGTCGGCGCGTCGCGGCGGCAGCTTCGGGTCGGCGTCGGCCACGCGGGGGGCGAGCAGGTAGAGACGGTCGTTCGGCACGCCGCGCTGGTCGCGCAGGTAGTCGCGCGCCACCTGCGCGCGCTGCTGCGCCACCTGCTTGACCTCCTCGGTGGCGACCGCCACGCGCTCGAGCAGCCGGCGTTCGAGCTCCTCGGGCGGCGGCGTCGCGGTGCCCGCCGCGGGCTGGGTGTCGGCCCAGGCGCGGGCGAGCAGGGCGGGGCGCTCGGCCGGCTCGATCGCGATGTCGGCGAGCGCGGGCAACTCGGTCCCGGGCTTCGCGCGGCGCATCGCCGCGAGCTTGGCCGACTTCAGCGAATGCTCGAGCCGGTCGCGCTGCATCGCCTCGCGGTCGCTGTCCGGATCGCCGAAGCCCGCGATCTCGACGGACAGCGCCGGGCGCTGCTCCAGCGCCTTGGCCAGCGCGTCGAGACGGCGGCGGTCCTCGTCGTCGAGCGTCGCGCGGCCCGGCGCGAACTCGATGTGGCTGAGCTCGGCCGGCGAGTCGCCGCCGGCGATCGACGCCAGCAGGGTGAACGGCGCGGTCACGACCCTCAGCACGATGTTGCCGATCGCCTTCCAGAGCAGCGCGCCCACGGAGAACTGCGGGTCGGAGACGGTGCCGGAGATCGGCAGATCGAGGTCGATGTTGCCGTTGCGGTCCTTCAGCAGCGAGACCGCGAGGCGCACCGGCAGGCTGGTCGCGTCGGGGCTCTCGACCTTGTCGCCGAAGGTCAGCTGGTTGATGGTCAGCCGGTTCTCGGCCGACAGCTGCGTGCCTTCGATCCGGTAGCGGACGTCGGCGGTGAGCTTGCCCTTCTCGATCGCGTAGCCCGCCCAGCGGCCCGAGTAGGGGCTGAGCTTGGGCAGGTCGAAGCCGCGGGCGACCGCGCGCAGCTCGACGAAGCTGCTCGGCGACAGCGGATTGACCAGACCGGTGATCTCGAGCGGCGTGTCGTTGTCGACGCGGCCGGTGACGAGCACGTCCGACGGCGTGGTCTGGTCGGTGGCGATCGCGCCGATCGCGCCCACCAGCTGCGTCAGGTTCGCGCTGTAGTTCGGCCGGATGAACAGGTCGGTGAACGCGACGTTGCCGCTGGCGATCCGGATCGTGCCGATGCGCACCACGGGCCGCGGGCCGGCGGGCGTGGCGACGGTCGCGCTGCGGGGGGCGTCGTCGCGGCGCGGCTGGAACGCGGCGCCGGTCGCCAC
>JBAXJZ010000049.1:0-13826 GCA_037137595.1 Burkholderiales bacterium
CGCCCGCGTTCAGAGCACCGCTTCGATCAGGTACGGCCCCTTCGAGGCGAAGCCGCGCTTCAGTTCCCGCGCGAGTTCGCCGAGATCGGCGGCCCGACCGGCCTCGACGCCCATCGAGCGCGCCATGCCCACCCAGTCGATCGTCGGCCGGTCGAGGCTCAGCATGTCGGTGGCGCGCGGGCCGGGCGTGCCGGCGCCCACGCCCGCGTACTCGCCCTGCAGGATCCGGTAGGCGCGGTTCGCGAAGACCAGCACCGTCACGTCGAGCCCTTCGCGCGCCATCGTCCACAGCGACTGGACGGTGTACATCGCGCTGCCGTCGCCCTCGAGGCAGAGCACCTTGCGGTCCGGCGCGGCGATCGCCGCGCCGATCGCGGTGGGCATGCCGAAGCCGATCGAGCCGCCGGTGCCGGTCAGCCAGTCGTGCGGCGCGGCGTGCGCGGTGGGCGCGCCGAAGCCGCGGCCCGAGGACACCGACTCGTCGACGACGATCGCCTGCTCGGGCAGCAGCGCGGCGACGACCCGGCCGATGCCCTCGATGGTCATCGGGCCCTCGGGCGCGACGAGCCGCTCGCGCGGCGCGACGTGCGCGGGTGTCGCGCCGAACGCGCCGGTCGCGTCGGCCAGCAGCGCGAGCACGGCGGGCAGGTCGTGCGACGCGTCGGCGAGCTCGAGGATCCGCGTGCCGGGCGCGGCCTGACGCCCGCGCTTGCCCGGATACGCGAAGAACGACACCGGCTCGGGCGCGCCGACGAGGATCAGCGTGTCGTACGGGGCGAGCGCGGCCTGCGCGGCCTCGACCACGTAGGGCACGCGCTGCGCGACCACGCGGCCCGCGCCGCGCGCCACGCGCGCGACGCCGAACTCGGTGAGCAGTCCGCAGCCGGTGGCGGCGGCGATGCGGCCGGCCATCTCGAGCGCCTCCTCGTGGCAGGCGTCGGCGCCCAGCAGCAGCGCGGTGCGCCCGCCCGAGCGCAGCACCGCGGCCGCGGTCTCGACCAGGGTGGTGTCGGGCGCGCGCGGCGCGAGCCGCTCGATCGGCCCGCCGCGCAGCGTGTCGGCGCCGGGCACCTCGCCCCACGCGCAGTCGGCGGGCAGCACCAGCGTCGCGATCCGGCCGGGCGGCGTGGTCGCGGCCTGCACCGCGGCCCGCGTGGCCGCCTCGACGCCCACCGGCGAGCCGATGGTGTGCACCCAGTGCGACATCGGCCGCGCGATGCCCTCGATGTCCGAGGTCAGCGGCGCGTCGAGCGCGACGTGCGGGATCGCGTGCTCGCCGACGACGTTGAGCACGCCGGATCGCGCCTTGCGCGCGTTGTGCAGGTTCGCGAGGCCGTTGGCCAGGCCGGGCCCGAGGTGCAGCAGCGTCGAGGCCGGCCGGCGCGCCATCCGCCAGTAGCCGTCGGCCGCGCCGGTGACCACGCCCTCGAACAGGCCCAGCACGCAGCGCATGCCGGGAATCCGGTCGAGCGCGGCGACGAAGTGCATCTCCGAGGTGCCGGGGTTGGTGAAGCAGACGTCGACGCCTTCGTCGAGCAGCGTGCGGACCAGGTGTTCTGCGCCGTTCATGCGGGGGTGTCCTTCGTGGATCGGTGTGCCGGGTCGACCGGCGGCGGGCGCGGCGGGCGCGTCGCGCTCAGCTCGCCGCGAGTCCGGCGAGCCCCTGTCGCCAGACCTGCCACGACCGGAAGAGGACCATCTCCTTCCAGTCGTCGTGCGGCGGATAGAAGTGATCGCGGATCGCGGCCCGGATCGGGGCGGCGGCCGGTGCGCGCGGATCGCCGTGCGCGTGCAGCCAGTGGTCGTCGCGCAGCACGCGGCGGCCCTGCGCCTCGGGGTAGGTGCCGAACTCCAGCGCGACGAAGGCGATGTCCGCATGCGCGAGCGCGCGCTCGTAGCCGAACTCGGACAGGCCCCATTTCTCCTGCGACGACGAGGTGCCGAGCAGCGGCTCGGTGACCGAGTCGCCCCACCACGCGCGTGCGCGCTTCACGCGGTCCGAGCCGGGCGCGTGGTTGCAGATCGGCTCGCCGTAGCCGTAGGGGCCCAGGCCGGTGTGCATGTCGACGATCGCGACCGTGCGCGCGTCGCCGACGTGTTCGGCGAGGATCGCCTCGCTGGTGCGGCGCGCCCAGGTCGGGCCCGAGCCGCCGTAGAAGATGCCGTCCGGATGCGTGTACTGCCCGCTCGAAGCCGCGACGCGCGCGGCGTGCGCACCGTGCTCGCTGACGTAGGCGGCCTGCGCGGCCTCGGAGGCGGCGAGCGTGCCGGGGTCGAGCGAGGCGGGCACGAGATGCGGATGCAGCGCGGCGTAGCCGGGGTTCGACGGCAGCGGCGCGGAGAAGTCCACCCAGTTCCGGTTCAGGTCGACGTTCTCCTCGGTCACGCGGCGCAGCCACGCCCAGCCGTGCGGGTTCACGCCGTGGATCAGCAGCGCGGCGGTGTGCGGGGGCAGCGCGAGGCCGGAGTCGCCGCGCAGCAGGCCCACCTGCGGGCCCGATCCGCAGAAGCCCTCGACGCCGTGCGTGCCCGAGATCACGACGAGCACGCGGGCCGCGTCGCGCGGGCCGAGCCACGCGGTGTCGACCGACAGCGGCTCGCCGGCGGGGCCCTTCAGCGGATGCGGCCACGCCCGATGCTCGGCGCCGGCGCGGCGCGCTGCGTCGACGAACTTCGCGCGGGCCTCGGCCCAGTCGCGCGAGAACGCGCGCAGGTCGAAGACGGCGGTCATCGTGCGGCGTCCGCGCGGCGGCAGGCCGGCGTCCGGTGCGGCGTGTGGGGCATGGAGGGCTCCGTGGGGGCCGGTCGATTCTAGCGAACGCACCCGTGCGGCCCGCCGCGCGGCGACGGGAATCGGATCGAGCACGGCCGGACACGCGACCGCCCGGCCGCGCGCCGACAATGCAGGCATGGACCGCGACGAGGCCCCGCCCACCACCGGTGAACGCCACCGCGCGCTGATCTCGCGCGCGCTCGCCCACGTCGACACGCACCTCGACGCACCGCTGACCGCGGCCGGGCTCGCCGAGCGCGCCGCGATGTCGCCGCACCACTTCCACCGCGTGTTCGCCGCGTGGATGGGCTGCAGCGTGGGCGACTACGTGACCGCGCGGCGCCTGCGCCGCGCCTGCGCGCTGCTGGTGAGCGGCGACGAGCCGGTGCTCGAGGTCGCGCTCGCGGTCGGCTACGAATCGGCCCAGGCGCTCGCCAAGGCGATGCGCCGCGAGCTCGGCGCCACGCCCACCGAGGTGCGCCGCGGCGACGACCGCGCATGGACCCGACTGATCGACCCCGGGCCGCTGCCGGCCCGCCCCGACCCGAGGCGCCTCGTGATGATCGAACCCGTCCGCCACGCGGTCCTGCCCGACGGCGTCACCGCGCTCACCGCGACCGCACGCGGCATGGTCGACCGCAGCCTGAGCCGCGCGGCGCGCGTCGCCTGGGCCGAGCTGTATCCGGCGATCGCGTCGGCCGGCCTGCTGCCGCGCGCGGCGAGCTGGATCGCGCTCAGCCCCGACGATCCGAAAGGCCCGGATGATCCGGACTGCCGGTACGTCGCGGGCGTGGTGTTCGGCCTGTCGCTGCACGACGGCCGCGGCACATGCGAGCGGCCCGAGCTGCCGCTCGCGGGCACGCTCGCGTGGGAGCCGGTCGCGCCCGGAACCTGGGCGGTGTTCCTGCACCGCGGGCCCTACGAGCGCCTGCACGAGACCTGGCGCGCGATCTACGGCGACTGGGCGGGCTCGGACGCCGCCGTGCTGCGCGACGCCGCGCCGCTGGAGCTGATGCTCAACGACCCCGCGACGACGGCCCCGGAGGCGCTGCTGACCGAGATCTGGATCCCGGTCGAGGGCTGAGCCGCGCGGCGCCGATACCCGGATCTGCGTCCGTCGCCGACCCCTTTCGGCAGCGGACGGACGGCCGAAAGCCCCGCGTGACCGGTAGGTCATCACATGACCAGAGGGTTTCTTCCGTTAGCGTTTCGTGACCGCTTGGTTCTATGTTGAACCGGCGGGTCACCAACGAGCGAGGAAACCACCATGTTCCGATTCCCGGTCTCCGGGGCGCGCGCGTTCGCGCTCGCCACGATCGCCACCGCCCTGGCCGCCTGCGGCGGCGGCAGCGACCCGGCCCCGTCCCCCACCGCGGTGCTCGGCGTCAGCCAGACCGCCGCCGCACCCGCGCCCGCCCCGACCACGACCGCGTCGACGACGACCGCGTCGACGACGACCCAGACCTCGACCGCCAGCGTGCCGGCCACGCCGAAGAGCGTCGTCGAGACCGCGTCGGCGCTGCCGCAGTTCTCGAGCCTGGTCGCCGCGCTGCGTTTCGCCAGCGAGGGCGACGACCTCGTGCGGCTGCTGTCCTCGCCCGGCACGTTCACGGTCTTCGCGCCGACGAACGCCGCTTTCGACGCGCTGGCCCGCGAACTGACCCGCAACAGCAGCGCGACCGCCGCCGACCTGCTGGTCCCGGCGAACAAGGCGCTGGTCCGCGCGGTGCTGCAGTACCACGTGCTCGGCGCGGTCGTGCGCCGCGCCGACGTGCCGCTCGGCGCGCCGATCGACCCGGTGCTCGCCGGCACCGACGCCTTCCGGATCGACGCGGCCGGCGACGCGCTGGTGATCACCGACGCGCGCTTCCGGACCGCCCGCATCACCACGACCGACGTCGCCGCCACCAACGGCGTGATCCACGTGATCGACCGCGTGATCCTGCCGGCCGCGCCCGCGGCCGACCGCACGATCGTCGAGATCGCCGCCGGCAACGAGAACTTCACCAGCCTGGTCGCGGCGTTGGGCTTCGCGAGCGACAACGACGACCTCGTCCGCCTGCTGTCCGGCACCGGCACGTTCACCGTCTTCGCGCCGACCAACGCGGCCTTCGACGCGCTGGCCCGCGAGCTGACCGGCGACTCGAACGCGACCGCGGCCGCGCTGCTGGTGCCGGCCAACCGCGCGCTGGTGCGTGACGTGCTGCGCTACCACGTGCTCGCGACCGAGGTGTTCGCCGCGCAGCTGCGCTCCGGCCGCTCGATCGAGCCGGCGCTGGGCGGCGGCACGTTCTTCAAGGTCGAGACCGGCGGCGCACGTCCCGAGATCGTCGACGGCCGCGGCCGGAAGGCGACCATCGTGGCGACCGACGTCGACGCGACCAACGGCGTGGTCCACGTGATCGACCGGGTGATCCTGCCGGCCGACCGCTCGATCGTCCAGCTGGCCGCCGCCGCGCCGGCGTTCTCGAGCCTGGTGGCCGCGCTGCAGTTCGCGTCGAACGACGGCGACCTGGTCCGCGCGCTGTCGGGCCCGGGTCGGTTCACGGTCTTCGCGCCGACGAACGACGCCTTCGACGCGCTGGCCCGCGAGCTGACCCATGACCCGCGCGCCACCGCCGCGGCGCTCCTGGTGCCGGCCAACCGCGCGCTGGTGCGGGCGGTGCTGGAGTACCACGTGCTCGGATCGCGCGTGCTGCGCGCCGAGATCCCGCTCGGTGCGCCGATCGACCCGCTGCTCGCCGGGACCGCGACCTTCGCGATCACCCGCAGCGGCGACGCGCTGACGATCACCGACGCACGCGGCCGCCGCGCCGGCATCGTCGCGACCGACGTGTTCGCGACCAACGGCGTGGTCCACGCGATCGACCGGGTGATCCTGCCGCCCGCGCACTGAGCGCGGACGGGCCCGCGGGTCAGGGCGCGGCGAGCTTCCCCAGCAGGGCCTGCTGGGAAGCGATCCGCCGCGCGCCCCGCGGGCGGCGGCGCTCGTAGCCGCCGTCGGCGTCCATGATCCACGCCGACGCGTTGTCGCGCAGGTGGATCGCCAGCCCCTCGGCCAGCACGCGCGCCTTCAGCCGCCGGTCGCGGATCGGGAAGGCCACCTCGACACGACGGTAGAGGTTGCGGCCCATCCAGTCGGCCGACGCGAGCCAGACCTCGTCGGCGCCGTCGGCGTGGAAGTGGTAGATGCGGCTGTGCTCGAGGAAGCGGCCGATGATCGAGCGCACGCGGATGGTCTCCGACAGCCCGGGCACACCCGGCCGCAGCGCGCAGACGCCGCGCACGATCAGGTCGATCTTCACGCCGGCGCGGCTCGCATCGTAGAGCGCGTCGATCACGTTCGGATCGAGCAGCGCATTGATCTTCGCGGCGATGTAGGCCTTGCGGCCGGCGCGGGCGGCCTCGGCCTCGCGACGGATCGCGGCGAGCACGTGCGCGGCGAGCGTGAACGGCGCCTGCAGCAGGCAGCGCAGGTCCACCGCCTGGCCGGTGCCGGTCAGCCGCCGGAAGACCTCGTGCACGTCGGCGCAGATCTCGGTTTCGGCGGTGAACAGGCCGAAGTCCTCGTAGAGTCGCGCGGTCCGCGGATGGTAGTTGCCGGTGCCCAGGTGCGCATAGCGGCGCAGGCCGTCCTCCTCGCGACGCAGCAGCAGCGTGAGCTTCGCGTGGGTCTTGTGCCCGACGACGCCGTAGACGACGTGGGCGCCGACCTCCTCGAGCCGGCGTGCCCAGTTGATGTTCGCCTCCTCGTCGAAGCGCGCCATCAGCTCGACGACGACGGTCACCTCCTTGCCGGCGCGCGCGGCGGCCACCAGCGATTCCATCAGCGCGGAATCGGCGCCGGTCCGGTAGATGGTCTGCTTGATCGCGACCACGCGGGGATCGGCGGCCGCGCTGCGCAGGAAGTCCATCACCGGCGCGAACGACTCGTACGGATGGTGCAGCAGCACGTCCTGGCGACGGATCGCGGCGAACAGGTCGCGCTGCGCGAGTGCCGTCGGCAGACCGGGCTCGAAGGGCGGGAACTTCAGGTCGGGCCGGTCGACCAGGTCGATCACCTGCTGCAGCCGCACCAGGTTGACCGGGCCGTCGACGCGGTAGCAGTCGCTCGCACCGAGGTCGAACTCGCTCAGCAGAAGCTTCAGCACGCTGCCGTTCATCGCCGCGGAGACCTCGAGGCGCACCTCGTCGCCGTAGTGGCGCTGGACCAGCTCGCTGTGCAGCGCCTGGCGCAGGTCGGTGATCTCCTCCTCGTCGACGAAGAGCTCGCTGTTGCGCGTGACGCGGAACTGGTTCACCGAACGGACCGACAGGCCCGGGAACAGCCGGTCGACGAAGCCGCCGACCACCGAGGTCAGCAGCATCACGCCGTGCGGCGAACCCGAGACCTCGGGCGGCACCGGCAGCACCCGCGGCAGCGCGCGCGGCGCCTGCACGATCGCGATGCCCGCCTTGCGGCCGAAGGCGTCGGTGCCCTCGAGCTCGATGACGAAGTTGAGCGACTTGTTGAGGATCCGCGGGAACGGATGGGCCGGGTCGAGCGCGATCGGGGTGAGCAGCGGCTCGATCTCGGCGATGAAGACCTGTTCGGCCCAGGCGCGCTGCGCATCGGTCCACATCGAGCTCAGGTGCATCACGATGCCCTCGGCGGCGAGCGCCGGGGTCAGCGTGCGGTTGAGCAGCGCGTACTGCTTCGCGACCAGGTGGCCGGCCCGCTCGGAGACCGCGGCCAGGGTCTCGGCCACCGGCGCGCCGTCGAGCACCGCGGCGGGGTCGGCGCGCACCAGTTCCTTGAGCTCGGCGACGCGGACCTCGAACAGCTCGTCGATGTTGCTGCTGACGATGGTGAGGTAGCGCAACCGCTCGAGCAGCGGGATCTCGGGGTCGTCGGCGAGCGCCAGCACACGCTCGTTGAACGCGAGGATGCCGAGCTCGCGGTTCAGCAGGCGCGGCGAGCCCGGTCGGTCGTGGGGGATCATCGGCGGGAGTGTCCCCGGCGTCGATGACAGTTCGGTGACATCCAGCGGCGTCATTCCAGGTTTCGGGGGCGGGACCGGAGTCGGAGCCCCGCCGATTCTGCGGCAAAATGGACCCGATGCCCTCCTCCTCCCTGCTGGCCGCGGTCGACCTCGGCTCCAACAGCTTCCGGCTCGTCGTCGCGCGGGTCGAGTCCACGCCGCTCGGCGAGCAGGTGCGGCCGGTCGACCAGCTCAAGGAGACGGTGCGGCTGGCGGCGGGACTGGGCGCCGGCAACACGCTGTCGGAGGCCGCGCAGGACCGCGCGATCGACGCGCTGCGCCGGTTCGGCGAACGGCTGCGGACGTTCCAGCCCGAACGGGTCAGGGCGGTCGCGACGAACACCTTCCGGGTGGCGACCGACGCCCGCCCCTTCCTGGAACGGGCGCAGCAGGCCCTGGGCTTTCCGATCGAGGTGATCGCCGGGCGCGAGGAGGCGCGGCTGATCTACCTCGGCGCCGCCCATGCGCTGCCGGCCGACGGTCGCCGGCGGCTGGTCATCGACATCGGCGGCGGCTCGACCGAGTGCGTGGTGGGGGTCGACTACACGCCCTCGCTGCTGGAATCGGTGCCGCTGGGCTGCGTGAGCCTCACTCGCAGCCACTTCCCCGACGGCGTGGTGGACCGCGCGTCGTTCGACGCGGCACGCTGGGCCTGCCGCGGCCTGATCGCACCCCATGCGGGTCGTTATCGCGCGGCCGGCTGGCGGGTCGCGATCGGCACCTCGGGCACGGCCAAGTCGCTGTGGCAGGTCTCGCAGGGGGACCTCGGCGAGCCGGCGATCACCCGCGAAGGGCTGGCCACGCTCGAGTCGATGCTGCTGAAGGCCGGCCATGCCGACCGCGTGCGCCTGACGGCGCTCAAGCCCGATCGGCGACCGGTGCTGCCCGGCGGCCTCGCGATGATGATCGCTGCCTTCGAGGAGTTCGGCATCGAGTCGATGGACTACTGCGATGGCGCGCTGCGCGAGGGCGTGCTCTACGACCTGCTCGGCCGATCGAGCGGCGCCGACATGCGAGAGATCACCGTCGCGCGGATGATGCGGCTGCACGGCCTCGACGAACGGCACGGCACGGCGGTGGCCGAGCTCGCCGCGCGGCTCTACCGCGAGACGGCCCGCGGCAGCGCCGACGAGATCGCCCGCGGCGCACAGCTGATCGCCTGGGCCGGGCAGCTGCGCGAGATCGGCCTGTCGATCGCGCACGACGACTTCCACAAGCACGGCGCCTACATCCTCGAGCACTGCGACATGCCGGGCTTCTCCGAGGACGAGCAGGCACGGATCGCCGCGCTGGTGCTCGGCCAGACCGGCGGCCTCACGAAGATGCGGCCGCTGCTGCGCGACGCCGACGACTGGCTGCGCGTGCTCTGCCTGAGGCTCGCGGTGATCCTGCACCGGCGTCGCGACGGCGTGCTGCCGCCGTCGATCCGGCTGAGGGTGAGGAACGGCGGCGCGCGCATCGAGCTGCCCGCCGGCTGGGCCGCGGCCCATCCGCTCACCGACCACTCGCTCGGGCAGGAGTGCGCGGAATGGGCGAAGGCCGGCGCGTGGCCGCTGGCCTACCAGACCGCCTGAGCCGCGAAACCCCGGCTCAGCCCTCCGGGCCTGGGCTCGGCGAGTACGCCGAGCCCGCCGAGCCGGCGCGGCGCATGCGCCGCGAAACCCCGGCTCAGCCCTCCCGCTGCAGCCGCTCGTACTTCACGAGGAGCTGCTCGCGGGTCTCGGGATGGCGCGGATCGTTGGGGATGCAGTCGACCGGGCAGACGACCCGGCACTGCGGCTCGTCGAAGTGACCGACGCACTCGGTGCACTTCGCGGGATCGATCTCGTAGATCTCCTCGCCCATCGAGATCGCGCCGTTCGGGCACTCGGGCTCGCAGACGTCGCAGTTGATGCACTGATCCGTGATGGTGAGGGCCACGACGGCCGGTCCTCCGCTCAGCTCGCCTTCGGGGGGCCGCCGAGCTGCTCCATCTTGCTCTTGAGCCGCGCCTCGACCGAGGGCGACACGAACTTGCCGACGTCGCCGCCGAACATCGCGATCTCGCGGACCAGCGTGCCGGAGATGAACTGGTACTGGTCCGTCGGGGTCATGAAGATGGTCTCGACGTCGGGCAGCAGGTAACGGTTCATGCCCGCCATCTGGAACTCGTACTCGAAGTCGGCCACCGCGCGCAGGCCGCGGACGATCACGTCGGCGTTCTGCGCACGGACGAAGTCGCGCAGCAGGCCCGAGAAGCCGGCGACCTGCACGTTCGGGTAGGGCGCGAGCACCTCGCGGGCGATCTCGATGCGCTCGTCCTGCGTGAAGATCGGGCCCTTGGCGCGGCTGCCCGCGACACCCACCACGATGCGCTGGAAGATGTTCGCGGCGCGGCGGACGATGTCCTCGTGGCCACGGGTCAGCGGGTCGAAGGTTCCGGGGTAGACGGCGATCGCCATCGTCAGGCTCCAGGGGCCGGGGTCGTCAGGAGCAGCAGATGATAGTGGACTTGCCCGGCCTTGTCGGCGCGGTGCAGCACCAGGCCCGGCACGGCGGACAGCGGCGGCGCGTCGGGCGCCAGCGGCCGGTCGGCCTCGACGTAGACCGCCGCGTCGGGCGCGAGCACCGCCGCGAGCCGCGGCAGCACGCGGGCCAGCTCGGCGCCGTCGAACGGCGGATCGAGGAAGACGAGGTCGAAGCGGTCGCGCGACTGCGCGAGCCAGGCGAACGCGTCGCCCTGCACCACCTCGACCGCGTCGGCCGACAGCTTCGCCTTCGCGTCGCGCAGCGCGGCCACCGCCCGCGCGTCGCGCTCCACGCAGACCACGCGCGCGGCCCCGCGCGAGGCGGCCTCGAAGCCGAGCGCGCCGGTGCCCGCGTAGAGGTCCAGGCAGCTCCAGCCGTCGAGGCGCTGGCCGAGCCAGTTGAAGAGGGTCTCGCGGACGCGGTCGGGCGTGGGCCTCAGGCCGGGCGCGTCGATCACCGGCAGCGGCGTGCGCTTCCAGTCGCCGCCGACGATGCGGACCCTGGCGGGCGGCGCGGGGCGCCCGCCCCGCTCAGGGCTTCGAGGCACCGCCGTCGCCCACCACCACCGTGACGAGCCGATCCGGTCGCACCTTCTTCGCGAAGGCCTCGCGGATCTGCGCGACGGTCACCGCGTCGACGCGGTCGGTCCAGCGCTCCAGGTGGTCGAGCGGCAGCCGGTACCAGCCGATGTTCGCGAGGTTGTCGAGGATCTTGCGGTTCGAGTCGATCCGCAGCGCGAAGCCGCCGACCAGGTTCTGTTTGGCGGCGCGCAGCTCGTCCTCGGTCGGACCGTCGGCGACGAAGCGGGCCAGCGTCTCGCGGACCACCTTCAGCGCCTCGTCGGTGGATTCCTTGCGGGTCTGCAGCCCGACGGCGAAGGGGCCGGGCTGCGCCATCGGCGAGAAATACGAATAGACGCTGTACGACAGGCCGCGCTTCTCGCGGACCTCCGCGGTCAGGCGCGACACGAAGCCGCCGCCGCCGAGCACGTAGTTGCCGACGAAGAGCGGGAAGAAGTCCGGATCGTCGCGGGCCATCGCCGGCGCGCCGATCAGGATGTGGCTCTGGGTGGCCGGATGCGCGATGCGGCGCTCGACGCTCGGCGGCTCGGCCACCGCGGGCATCGGCGCGGCGGGCACACCCTCGGGCAGCTCGCGGGTCAGGCGCTCGGCGATGGCCTCGGCCTGCGCGCGCGTGATCGCGCCGATCATCGAGACGACCGCGCCGCGCGCGCCGTAGCGCGCTCGGTGGAACGCGACGAGGTCCTCGCGCGTGATCGCGGCGACGGACTCGGGCGTGCGCGCGAAGCCGTAGGGATGCGACGGATAGGTCAGCGACCCGAAGGTGCGCTGCGCGATCGCCTCCGGGCGGGTCAGCGACTCGCGCAGCGACTGGATCGAGCGCTCGCGCTCGCGCGCCACCACCGCCTCGGGGAACGTCGGACGGGCCATCATGCGCGCGAGCAGCTCGACCGCCGCGTCGCGCTCGCGCGCGGCCGACAGCGTGCGCAGCGACACGCTGGCGCGATCGTCGCCGGCGCCGCCGCCGCGGCTGGCGCCAAGGTCGGCGAAGCGGTCGGCGAGCTGGGCCTCGTCCAGGCCGTCGACGCCGCGCGCGAGCAGCCCGGCGGTGAAGCCCGCCAGGCCGGCCTTGGCGGCCGGATCGTGGCGCGAGCCGGCGTCGAAGTCGACCTGGACGTCGAGCATCGGGATGGCGTCGGCGCGGACGAAGTAGACGCGCGCGCCGCGCGCGGTGGTCCAGTGCTCGATCGGCAGCACGGCCGACGCGAGCGGCGCCCACAGCAGCAGCACCAGCGGCAGCAGCAGTGCGGCGAGCGAGGCCGCACGCGGGCGGACGGCGGGCGCGAGGCGGACGGCGAGAGACGTGGATGCGGTCATGGGTCAGTGCCTGAGGCCGGCGGGCGCGGCGGCCGGCCTGCGTGCGCCGATCGGCTGCGGCAGCAGCGTCGCCACCGTCAGCTGGTCGTCGCCGAACCATTTCGCCGCCGCGGCCTTCACCTCGTCGGCGGTGACGGAGCGGATCTTCTCGAGGATGCGGTCGGCGTCGCGGTGCGACAGGCCGACGATCTCGAGCGCGGCGAGCTCCATGGCCTGCGAGAAGACCGAGTCGCGCTTGTACACCTGGCCGGCCACGTACTGGACCTTGGCGCGCTCGAGCTCGGCCTCGGGCACGCCCTCCTTCGCGATCCGCTCGATCTCGGCGCGCATCGCGCGCTCGACGTCCTCGGTGGTGCGGCCCTCGGCCGGCACGCCGGAGAGCAGGAACAGCGCCGGGCCGCGCTGGGTCATGTCGTAGCCGGCGTTCGCGCTGTTGGCCACGCGCGAGCCGCGGACGATGCCGCGGGTGAAGCGCGTGCTGTCGCCGCCGTCGAGCAGCGAGGACAGCAGCTCGAGCGCGTAGGGCTCGCGGTCGCCGTCGATCGCCTCGAGCTTCGGCACGCGGAAGGCCATCGTCACCGACGGGTTCTCTGCCGGCGCCTTGACCTGGATGCGGCGCAGGCCGCGCTGCGGCGGCTCGACCTGCGGCTTGCGCGCCGGCAGCGGACGCGCGGGGATCGTGCCGTAGGTCTGCTGCGCGAGCCGCCAGACCGCCTCGGGATCGACCGCGCCGGCGACCACCAGCACCGCGTTCGACGGCGAGTACCAGGCGTCGTACCAGGCGCGGGCGTCGTCGACGGTCATCGACTCCAGGTCGGCCATCCAGCCGATGATCGGGTGCCGGTACGGATGCGCGGTGAAGGCGGCGGCCAGCAGCTGCTCGTAGAGCACGCCGCCGGCCCGGTCCTCGGTCCGCAGCCGGCGCTCCTCCATGACGACCTTGATCTCCTTCGAGAACTCGTCGGCCGAGAGCTGCAGGTTCGCCATCCGGTCGGCTTCCAGGCGCATCACGTCGGCCAGCCGCGAGGTATGGATCTGCTGGTAGTAGCCGGTGTAGTCGCGCGAGGTGAACGCGTTCTCGCGGCCGCCCATGGCCGCGACCCGGCGCGAGAACTCGCCGGGGGCGAGCGTCTTCGTGCCCTTGAACATCATGTGCTCGAGCACGTGGGCGACGCCGGTGCGGCCGTTGACCTCGTCCACCGAGCCCGCGCGGTACCAGACCATGTGGACCGCGGTGGGCGCGCGGTCGTCGCGCTTGACCAGCACCTTCATGCCGTTGGGCAGCATCCGTTCGAAGGCCTGCGCGCCGGCGGCCGCGGCCGGATCCGTCGGCGACGCGACGGGGCCGGGCGGCGGCGGGGACTGCTGGGCCCTCGACGGGCCCGCGGCGATCGCAAGGCAGGCGGCGCAGGCCAGGGCGGCCAGGCTCGGCACGGGCGTGCGCGCGGTCGGAGGGGTCATGTCGGGGCGTAGAATCGAGGCTCCCGAGTGTACTCCGAGGCCCGAAGCCCCCTGCGGCGCAACGGGCCCCCCGCCGAGACCCCCGATGTTCGGATTCCTTCGCCGCAAGAAGCCGGCCGATGCCGAGGTCGCTCTTCCAGCCGCGCCGCTGCATGTGGTCTGCGC
>JBAXJZ010000050.1:0-13667 GCA_037137595.1 Burkholderiales bacterium
TACCTGACCGGCATCCCGTCGCAGTGCACGTTCATCGACCCCTGCCGCGGCCTCTACGCGCGGATCGACGCGATCGAGCGTCGGCACCGCGCCTCGGTCGATTTCGCGCCCGGCTTCCCGATGGCCGACTTCGCCGAATGCGGGATGTCGGTGGTGGCCTACGCCGACGACGACGCGGCCGCGCGCGCCGCGCTCGCCGAGATCGGCGACGCGGTGGCCGCCGCCGAGCCCGACTTCGCGCTCGCGCTGCTCGAGCCCGACGAGGCGGTGCGCCGCGCGATGCGCGACGGCGCGCCGGGCGCGCCGATCGTGCTGGCCGACACGCAGGACAACCCGGGCGCCGGCGGCAACGGCGACACCACCGGGCTGCTCGCCGCGCTGGTCCGCCAGCGCGCGCCCGACGCGGTGCTCGGCCTGCTGATCGACCCCGCGAACGCCGCGCGCGCGCACGAGGCCGGCCAGGGCGCGACGGTGGACCTCGCGCTCGGGGCGATCTCCGGCGTGCCCGGCCACGTCCCGTTCGCCGCGCGCTGGCACGTCGAGCGGCTGGGCGACGGCCGCTTCACCTGCACCGGCCCGATGTTCCGCGGCTTCCGGATGAACCTCGGGAAGATGGCGCTGCTGCGCGAGGCGGCGAGCGGCGTGCGCGTGGTGCTGGCGTCGGTGAAGTGCCAGGCGGCCGACCAGGAGATGTTCCGGCACGTCGGCATCGAGCCGATCCGCCAGCGGGTGGTCGCGCTGAAGAGTTCGGTGCATTTCCGCGCCGATTTCCAGCCGATCGCGCGCGAGGTGCTGGTGGTGCGCTCGCCGGGGCCCGCGCTCGCGGACCCGGCGGAGTTCGACTGGAAGAAGCTCAGGAAGGGCGTGCGGCTGCGGCCGCTGGGGCCGGTGTTCGGGGCGTGACCGCGTCAGGCCTGCGGCCCGCGGACCCGGCGCCGGGCATGCCCGGCGAAACCCCGGCTCAGCCTTGCAGGCCGCGGACGCGGCGAGCACGCCGCGTCCTCATGGGCCGGCGCCGGGCATGCCCGGCGAAACCCCGGCTCATGCCTCCCCGCCGAACGCCTTCACCAGGTTCTCGACGTACTGGTCCACCAGCCCCTCGAATTCCGACACCACCATCGGCGAGATCATCGACTTCATCAGCCCCGGCGCCGGCACGTCCACCGTGCCGCTGATCTTCAGCTCGAGCGCCGTGCTCTTCTTGTTGTCCTTGATCTTCCAACTGCCGCCGACCTGCGCGTTGCCCACGCCCTTGACCGGGGTCCAGACCACGCTGCCCTTCTTCGCGTCGGACACGTACTTCGACGCGTAGACCGTCTGCAGCCCGATGCTGCCCACGCCGACCTTCTTCATCTCCCAGCGGTAGACGCCGCCGCCCTCGTCGACCAGCTTGTCCACCTTCGGGAAGTGCGAGACCGAGGTCGGCACGTCGGACAGCACCGCGAACACGTCCTTGAACGGGGACTTCACCTCGAACTCGTAGCCCAGTTCGATCGGGACGCTGATGGCCATGGGGTCTCCTTGTCGGTGCGGAATGGCCGGCGCGGCGGCCGGCGGGGAGCGGCAAGTCTAGCGGGGCGCGCCGCGGGCTGGCCAGCGGCCGAGGTGCGGGCGGCGATTCCGGACGGCGCGCGCCGTCACGCGCCGGCCGCGGCGGCGAGGCACAATGGCCGCATTCCCCGGGGAGGTTCCATGGACGAGCTCTGGCGCTGGCCGGCCACCGAGCTGGCACGCGCGATCCGCGCCCGCCGCATCTCGAGCCGCGAGGCGGTCGAGGCCTGCCTCGAGCGCACGCGGCAGGTGAACCCCGCGCTGAACGCGATCGTCGACGTGCTCGACGAGGCCGCGCTCGCCGCCGCCGACGCGGCCGACCGCGCGGTCGCCGCCGGCGCGGCGCTCGGCGCGCTGCACGGCGTGCCGGTGACCACCAAGGTCAACGTCGACCAGACCGGCTGCCGGACCACCAACGGCCTGGTCGCGCTGAAGGACGCGGTGGCCACCGAGGACAGCCCGGTGGTGGCGAACCTGAAGCGCGCGGGCGCGGTGATCTTCGGCCGCACGAACACGCCCGCGTTCTCGATGCGCTGGTTCACCGAGAACGACCTGCACGGCCGCACGCTGAACCCCTGGCACCGCGACCGCACGCCCGGCGGCTCGAGCGGCGGCGCCTCGGCCGCGGTGGCGGCCGGCATGGGCCCGATCGCACACGGCAACGACCTCGCCGGCTCGGTCCGCTATCCGGCCTACTGCACCGGGCTCTACGGGCTGCGGCCGTCGTTCGGCCGCGTGCCGGCGTTCCTGCCGAGCGCGAAGGAGGAACGCACGCCGGGCACGCAGCTGATGTCGGTGCAGGGGCCGCTCGCGCGGACGGTCGCCGACGTGCGCGTGGCGCTCGCCGCGATGGCCGCCGCCGACGCGCGCGATCCGTGGTGGGTGCCCGCGCCCCTCGTCGGCGCCGCGCCCGCGCGGCCGATCCGCGTGGCGCTCTCCACCACCGTCCCCGGCACGACGGTGCATCCCGCGGTGGTCGAGGCGGTCGAGCGCGCCGGCGCCTGGCTCGCCGAGGCCGGCTACGCGGTGGAGCGGGTCGAGCCGCCGCGGATGGAGGAGGCGATCGCGCTGTGGGGGACGCTGTCGGCCGCCGAGATCCGTTCGACGCTCGCCGAGACGATCGAGCGGCTGGGCGACGCCGGGATCCGCCGCTCGCTGACCGGCCTGCTGAAGGGCGGGCAGGACCTCGATCTCGCCGGCTACGTGCGTGCGCTCGCGTCGCGCACCGGCATCGTCCGCACGTGGAACGCGTTCCTCGAGCGCTACCCGCTGGTGCTTCAGCCGGTCAGCGCCGAGCCCGCGTTCCCGCAGGGCCTGGACGTCGGCAGCGACGCCGACATGGACCGCGTGCGCCTCGCGCAGGGCACGCAGTTCCTGATCCCGGTGCTCGGCCTGCCGTCGATCTCGGCACCGCTGGGCCGCGCCGAGGGCGTGCCGATCGGCGTGCAGCTCACCGCCGCGCGCTTCCGCGAGGACCTGGTGCTCGACGCGGCCGAGGTGCTCGAGTCGCGCCAGCCGTCGCCCGCGCCGATCGATCCGGAGTGGCTGCGATGACCGCGCGCGACCCTCTTGAGCTGCTGCCGCCCGAGCAGACCGGCGCGGCCGCGTGGTTCGGCCCGCAGTGGGCGGGTCGCGACGACTGGATCGTGCGGCTGTCGGAGAACGACGTCGACGAGCTCGAGGCCGCGATCGCCGCCTGGCCGGCGCGCGCGTACGGCGCGCCTGCGCCCCGCGAGGCCGCGGACTTCCCGCTGCCCAACCTCGCGCCGCGGCTCGCGGCGATCCGAGACGAGCTGCTCAACGGCCGCGGCTTCTCGCTGCTCAAGGGGCTGCCGGTGCGGCGCTGGAGCCGGCACGATGCGGCGATCGCGTTCATGGGCCTGGGCGCGCACCTCGGTCGCGCGCGCACGCAGAACGCTGCCGGCCACCTGCTCGGGCACGTCCGCGACCTCGGCCTGTCCAGCACCGATCCGTCGGTGCGCATCTACCAGACCCACGAGCGGCAGACCTTCCACACCGACTCCTGCGACGTGGTCGGCCTGCTGTGCCTCGCCGAGGCGCGGCGCGGCGGCGACTCGCTGCTGGTGAGCAGCACGACGATCTTCAACGAGATGCGCCGCCGCCGCCCCGATCTCGCCGCGCGGCTGTTCGAGCCGCTCGCCACCGACCGTCGCGGCGAGGTGCCGGTGGGCATGAAGCCGTTCTTCGAGATCCCGGTGTTCTCCTGGTACCGCGGCTTCCTCACGGCGATCTACCAGCGCCAGTACATCGACAGCGCGCAGCGCTTCCCGGACGCGCCGCGCCTCTCGCCCGAGCACGTCGAGGCGCTCGACCTCTTCGACGCGCTGGCCGAGGACCCGGCGCTCCACATGCGGATGCGGCTGGAGCCGGGCGACGTGCAGTTCGTCCACAACCACACGCTGCTGCACGACCGCACCGCGTTCCAGGACTGGCCCGATCCGGCGCGCCGCCGGCACCTGCTGCGGCTGTGGCTCGCGGTGCCGGGGGCGCGGCCGCTGCCCGAGGTGTTCGCGCAGCGCTACGGCAGCGTGACCGTCGGCGACCGCGGCGGGATCGTCGTGCCGGGCACCGTGCCGGTCGTTCCGTTCGACTGACTGTGCCGGTGGCGCGACCGTGACGGGCCGGTGACCGGGGCGGCGAACTGCCCCGGGACGCGGCGCGGGCCGGGCCGCATCGTGGCGGGCCCCCTGCACCGGAGCCGCCGATGACCGATCCCCTGTCCGCACGGGTGCGCGCGATGCGCCGCTCGGACGTCCGCGAGCTGCTGCGGCACGCCGGCCTGCCCGGCATGATCTCGCTTGCCGGCGGCCTGCCGGCCGCCGAGCTGTTCGACGTCGACGGCCTGCGCGCGGCCACCGCCGCCGCGCTCGCCGAGCGCCCCGCCGAGGCGCTGCAGTACGGCGAGACCGAGGGCGACGCCGGGCTGCGCGCCGCGATCGCCGCGCGGATGCGCGCACGCGGCGCCGACGTCGACGATGCCGAGCCGGTGATCACCGCCGGCTCGCAGCAGGGCCTGGACCTGGTCGCGCGCGCGCTGCTCGACGACGGCGACCCGGTGGTCGTCGAGCGGCCCTCGTACCTCGCCGCGCTGCAGGCCTTCGGACTCGCGCGGCCGACCTGGCGGTCGATCGGCGTCGACGCCGACGGCGCCCGCGTCGACGAGCTCGACGCGGCCTGCGCCGGCCTGCGGCCGAAGCTCGTCTACGTGGTGCCCGACTTCGCGAATCCGTCGGGGGCGACGCTGTCGCTCGCGCGCCGCGAGGCGCTGGTCCGCTGGGCGGCGCACCGCGAGGTGACCGTGCTCGAGGACGACCCCTATGGCGCCCTGCGCACCCGGGGCACGCCGCTGCCCTCGCTGGCGGCGATCGCGCGCACGGTGCCCGGCGCGTCGCACTGGATCGCACACGCGTCCACGCTGTCGAAGACGGTGGCGCCCGGGCTGCGCGTGGGCTGGCTGCTGCTGCCGCCGTGGCTGCGCGACGCGGTGGTGCGGCTGAAGCAGGCCACCGACCTGCACACCGCGTCGCTGTCGCAGGCGGTGGCGCGGCACTACCTCGCGTCGGGCCGGCTCGACGGGCACCTCGACCTCGTCCGCGCCGAGTACGCGCGCCGGCGCGAGGCCCTCGTCGACGCGCTCGCCGCGACCTTCGGCGACCGGCTCGTGCTGCACGCGCCGGACGGCGGGATGTTCGTCTGGGCGCGCTTCGTCGACGGGACCGACACCCGCGCGCTGCTCGGGCCGGCGATCGCGCGCGGCGTGACCTTCGTGCCGGGCGACGCGTTCTACGTCGACGGCGCCGAGCCGGGCCGGCTGCGGCTGAACTTCAGCGCCTGCGACCCGGACCGGCTGCGCGAGGGCGTACACCGGCTCGCGTCGGCGCACGCGGCGCTGCGGCTCGACGCCGCGGCCTGAGCCTGCGCTCAGCGACCCGGCGTCGACGCGTCCGGACCCGCCGCGGCGCCCTCGCGCGGCCGGCAGAGCGCGATCAGCTCGGCCGGCCACGGCAGCGATGCGCCGTTCGTGCGGTCCATGAAGACGTGCACCACGCGGCCGCGACCGGCGAGTCGGGGTGCATCGCGCCCGTCGCGGCCGAGGTCGACGATCTCCACCGCGTGCTCGAGGCTCGTGCGGCCGACGCGCATCACCTCGATCCGGCACTCGATCTCGCCGGGCGGCTTCACCTCGCGAAGGAAGTCGTACTCCACGCGCGCCATCACCGCGGTGCGATCCGGGATGCCGCCGCGCAGGCCCATCGCGACGTACCACTCGCGGAAGGTCAGGTTGATGAACGCGAAGTAGCGCGCGTTGTTGACGTGGTCGCTAAAGCGGTCGTCGGGCAGGTCTGCGTCGCCGACGGCGATGCGCTTCGCGTGGACGCGCAGCGGCGCGTCCGGGGCGGGCGGGGCGGTCATGCGCGCAGTGTCGCACGCGGCTCGCCCCCGACTTCGGCTCAGCCGCGTGCGCGGACCGTCCCGAGCGCGAGCGACAGCGCCTGCAGCGTGGCGCCGGTCGCGAGGTCCTGCACGAAGGCGACCGCCCGCGTCGACGCTCCGGCCAGCGCGGCCTCGACGGGGACCGACAGCGTGGCGAACCCGTCGGCCCCGAAGCCCAGCGGTCCGTCTAGCCGACGCACCACGTGGTCGTGCCGCAGCGTCTCGCCCCGGTTCTCGCCGGCCGTCACCCGGGTGGCGAGCCCGCTCTCGGTCAGCGCCACGAAGAGCGCCGGCCGGGCGTACGGCGCGGGCGCGTCGCGCCGCCAGGCCCGGGCGGTCACCGTCGGTCCGTCGGCGCGGGTGTCGGCATCGAGTTCGATCCGGGCCGCCGCCGGGGTGCGGGCCGCCCGGTCCGTGCGTCGCGCGAGGTCCGCCGCATCGTCCCAGCGCCGCCATTCGCGGCCGTCGACGAAGACGCCCGGCGTGTAGACCGTACGGCCGCCGCCGATCGAGGTCAGCCAGCGCTGCCGGATCGCGAAGTCGGCCTGCGCGAACCGGTCCTTCCATCCGATCGCGTCCCAGTACGCGACGTGCAGCGACAGCGGGACCAGCAGGTCCGACCCGCCGCGCGAGGGCCTCGACACGTCCGACAGCCAGCGATCGGCGGGCGGGCACGAACTGCAGCCTTCGGAGGTGTAGAGCTCGACGAGCATCGCGCGGGCGGCGCCCGAGATCGCGCGCCGCGCCCCCGCCTCCTCGGACCGCACGGCGGCCGGCACGACCGCACCCCCCGCCAGCGCCATCAGCGCTCCCAACCCGCTCCGTCGATCCATGCCGGACTCCCGGGCACGGCGTCGTGCCCCCGACCTCGGTCGACGCGGAGCGGGCAGGCTGACAGCGGGCCCGCGCTCAGAGCGCGGCGAACTGCGCCCATGTCAGCGACTTCGTCGAGTCCGCGGTGCCGTCGCCGTTGGCGTCGACCGCGAGCGTCACGCCGGAGGGCGAGGCCACGGTGATGCGGACCGTGCTCTTGTTCGCGCCGGTGAGCAGCAGCACGCCTTCGGTCGGATCGGATCCGATGCGGCCGCTGATGCGGGTCGGCGTCGTGACCGACAGCGATCCCGACAGGCTGCCGCCGGACATCGTGCCGGACACGGTGTAGGCGTAGGTGCCCGCGGTGGCGTCGAGCGCCAGCGTGCCGCTGTAGTCGGTCAGCGTGCGGGACAGCCCGCCCTCGGTCACCGTCAGCCGCGAGCCGGACAGCGTCACGGCGCTGGTGAACGGCGCGACCAGCGCCACGCGCGCGAGCATCGACAGGTCGCCGTCGATCGCGTTCGTGCCGCTGGCGTCGACCACCGTCAGCGCGGTGAAGCTCACCGTCACCAGCGTGGTCTCCGAGGTCGCGGTCGACGCGTACGACTGGAACGCGAAGGCCATCGAGCCGGACGCCCGCGTGCCGTCGATCACGCAGTTGGTGAACACGAACGATGCGGTGTCGCCGGCGTCCGCCTGACCGTTGTTGTTCCGGTCGTCGACGGTGACGCGCAGCGAGCCGCCGCCCGGACAGTTCTGCGTCGCCGTCTGCACCGCCTTGGCCGTCACGCCGTCGCCCGACGCGCCGAACGGGGTGCGCAGGTGACCGAGCACGAAGGTGGCGACGTCGAAGCGCCCGGTTCCGTCGGCGGACTTCAGCCGGCCGGCGGCCGAGCTCGACGCGTCGTACAGGCCCGTGGTGGCTTCGTAGCCGCGGGCGGCGACGGTGTCGGCGTTGGAGGCGGCGATCGCCATCGGCGCGGGCGTCGTCGCCGCGGCCGGAGTGTTGGTGATGGCGGCGGCGTCGCCGCTGCTGCCGCCGCCGCCGCACGCGGCCAGCGTCGCGAGCGCGAGCACGCCGGGCAGCAGGCGGAAGGAGGACAGGGCGAGGGACGGACGGGGCATGGGGCGCTCCTGTTTCGCGGGGATATCGGCCCGACGGCGGTCTCGCCGTCGGCGGTCGACAGTGTCGCCAGCCCCGGGCCGCTGCGGGAGGCCGCCCGTCGGCTCGTCGCACCCGACGTGCGCCGCAATCGCCGGGAAGAGCGAGGGCGGCGCCGGCGCCGCCGCGGGGACGCGCCGTCGCCGGCGTACCCGGCGACTAGGCCGCCGGCCGAACCGACCGGTCGTCGCCTGCGGCCTGCCGCGCGTCGAACGCGCGCGGATCGTCCGACGTCGTCGCGCGCTGCAGGTCGCGCGGCCAGCGCGTGTCGTCGAACTCGGTGCCGCGGTGCATCGTGCAGCGGTTGTCCCACATCACCAGGTCGCCCACGCGCCAGCGGTGCAGGTAGGTGAAGCGGCGGTCGGTCGCATGCGCCACCAGCGCGTCGACCAGCGCACGCGCCTCGTCGTCGGGCAGGCCGCGCACCCGGCCGATGTGCGAGGCGAGGTAGAGCGAACGCCGTCCGGTCTCGGGGATCGTCCGCACCAGCGGCCGCGCCACCGGGGCGAAGGCGACGCGCTCCTGCTCGGACCAGTCGGTGAAGCCCAGCTTCGCGCGCGAGAAGAGCAGCGAGTGCTCGGCGACGAGGCCGTCGACGCGCGCCTTCGTCGCGTCGTCGAGCGCGTCCCAGGCGGCGCGCAGGTCGGCGAACTCGGTGTGCCCGCCGATCGGCGCGACCGAGCGCGCGTAGAGCAGCGAGGCGCGGCCGGTGGGCTGCTTGAACGAGCTGTCGGTGTGCCAGAGGCGGTTGCCGAGCTGGAACAGGCGCAGCCGGTGGTTCGCGTCCCAGACGCGGCCGTCGGCGGTGAGGTTCGCGATGTCGGCGATCTCGGGGCGCACGCGCAGCGTCTCGCCGGGCATCACCGTCGCCACCGAGCGCTCGAGCGGCCCGAAGTGGGACGCGAACGCCAGGTGCTGGTCGACGCTCAGGTCCTGCGCGGGGAAGACCAGGACCGCGAAGCGCGCGAACGCGTCGCGCACCGCCTGGAGCGTCTCGTCCGGCAGCGGCCGGGCGAGGTCGATGTCGCCGACCTCGCAGGCGAAGCCCGGGGTCATCGGGGACAGGGTGATCGGCATGGTCGTCTCCTCGGCGCCGGGCGCGTCGATGCGCGCTCGGGGAGGAGCTTATCGCCCCGCGCCCGACCGCGCCTCGCGGGCGGGCCCGGCGGCGTTCCGCGATCGGGCGCGCGGTCCGCGGACCGGTTCGTCCGATGCGGCGCGGACCGGCCCGCTCAGGGGCGGGGCGCGTCGTCGCGTGCCGGCCCCACGCGCCCGAAGCCCGGCAGCCGCAGCGCCGGATCGGCCGGGTCCAGGCCCACCGACAGCCCGAGCACGTTGAACTCGATGCCTTCCTCGAGCCCCACGGCCACGCCGAGCAGACCGGCGAGCGAGACCTGGAACCCGGTGCCGCTGGGCGTGCGGTCGACGATCGTGCCGGGCAGCCAGTCCTTGCCGAGCGCGTTGGCCGGCAGGTCGAGCCGCAGCTCGGGCACCTGCCGCGCGACGAAGGCGGTGAAGGTGTTGCTGTTCGGGCCGGGCCACGCGCGGTAGCTGTCCGGGTAGGGATACGCGGCCACCGCCGCCTCGATGCGGTCGATCGTCGCGTCGACGCCGTCGCCGCGCAGGTCGGCGAGCCGCTCGGGCTTCGCGCCGAACCAGTAGGCGTCGGGCACCGCGCCCGGTTGCGAGACGATCGCGCCCGCGCCGCGGAAGACGCGCCAGCCGATCACGTGGTGGACCGTCCAGTCGGGCGCGCCCGCGCGCCGCGTCGCGATCCAGGTGTGCACGCCGAAGGCGCCGCGCCAGCCGACCGTCCGCGCCGCCCAGACCTGGACGATCGCGCGCGGTTCCCGTTCGGGCGAGGGGGCCTGGCCGCTGCTGTCGCGGCGGCCGTCGCGCCAGGTCGCCGCGGGGTCGACCGCGCCGGTGGCGATCGTGCCGAGCGGGCCGAGCAGGAGCACGCCGACGACGGCGAGGGCGACGAGCATGGAACGCATGGACGGCGGGGAGGGACCGCCACAGCATAATGCCGGGATCCCTCCGTGCAGGAATCGCCCCATGCCCGAACTCGTCGTGCGCGTCGACGGCCCCATCGGCCGCGTCGTGTTCTCGAATCCCGACAAGTACAACGCGATGACGCTCGACATGTGGGCCGGTCTGCCCGGTGCGCTGCAGCGCCTGGACGCCGACCCCGAGGTCCGGCTGATCGTCCTCGAGGGCGCCGGCACCAAGGCGTTCGTCTCCGGCGCGGACATCTCGCAGTTCGAGTCGCAGCGCACCGACCCCGACGCGCAGGCCCGCTACGACGCCGCGGTCGACGCCGCCTATTCGGCTCCGGGCCGATGCGGCAAGCCGGTGGTCGCGAAGATCCGCGGCATCTGCATGGGCGGCGGGCTGGGGCTCGCCGCGGCCTGCGACCTGCGCTTCTGCACCGACGACGCGAAGTTCCGGATGCCGGCCGCGCGGCTCGGCCTGGGCTACGGGATGAAGGGCGTGGGCCGCTTCCTCGACGTGATCGGGCTGCAGAACACCCTGGACATCTTCATGTCGGCGCGGATCTTCCACGCCGACGACGCGCTGCGGATGGGGTTCGTCGCGAAGGTGTCGACCGCCGAGACCTTCGATGCCGACGTCGACGGCTGGTGCCGGCTGGTCGCCGAGAACGCGCCGCTCACGCTGCGCGCGGCCAAGCTCACCACGGATTCGCTGCTGTCGGCCGGCGACGCGGCCAAGCGCGAGGCGGCGATGGCCGCCATCGCCGCCTGCTCGCGCAGCGAGGACTACCGCGAGGGCGCGCGCGCGTTCATGGAGAAGCGTTCGCCCCGGTTCACCGGCCGCTGAGCCGCACGGGCCGCGTCGTTCGCGCGGCCCGATGACACGAGAGGAGACGACATGAGCATCCCTTCGACGAGCCGTCGCCGCGTGCTCGCGGCCTCGGCGGCCGCGCCGCTCGCGGTCGCGATGCCGCGCGCGTTCGCGCAGCAGGGCGGCTGGCCCGACAAGCCGGTCCGGTTGATCCTCGGCTACCCGCCCGGCGGCGCGGCCGACGGCGTCGCGCGGCCGCTCGAGCCGAGGCTGCAGGCCGGCCTCGGCCAGCCGCTGGTGTTCGACTACAAGCCGGGCGCCGGCGCCACGCTGGCGGCCGCGCTGTGCGCGAAGGCCGCGCCCGACGGCTACACGCTGCACCTGACCGACGCCGGCCCGATGTGCATCGTGCCGGCCGGCAAGAAGCTGCCCTATGACCCGCTCGCCGACTTCACCCCGATCGGCAACGTCTGCGCCGGCGGCACGCTGGTGGTCGCGCATCCGTCGCTGGGCGTGAAGTCGATCGCCGACCTCGTCGCGGCCGCGAAGGCGAAGCCCGGCCTGGTCTACGGCACCTCGGGCGTCGGCGGCGCCGGGCACCTCGCGGCCGAGCTGCTGCAGTCGATGGCGGGCGTGCAGCTCACGCACGCGCCGTACAAGGGCGGCAACCAGGCGGCGGCCGACCTGGTCGGCGGCCAGATCCCGCTGCTGTTCTCGTCGATGTCCACCGCGATCCCGTTCGTCCAGCAGGGCAAGATCGTCGCGCTGGGCGTCACCTCGGCCACGCGGGCGTCGGTGCTGCCCGACGTGCCGACGGTCGCCGAGCAGGGGCTCCCAGGCTTCGAGGCCTCGCTGTGGTTCGGCCTGGTCGGGCCGGCGAAGCTGCCGGCCGAGATCGTGACGAAGGCACACGCCGCGCTGACCGCCACGCTCGCCGACCGCGCGGTGCAGGACGCGATCCGCCGCCAGGGCTACGAGCCGGTACCCGGCAGCACCGCCGAGTTCGCCGCGCGGATCCGCGCCGACGGCGAGAAGTGGGCCAAGGTGGTCCGCGACGCGAAGATCGCCTTCGACTGAACCCCTGGAGACCCGCATGGACCGGATCGGATTCGTCGGCCTCGGCCGGATGGGGCGGCCGATGGCCGCGAACCTGCTGAAGAAGGGCTTCGCGCTGACGGTGCACGACATCGCGCCGCAGGCGGTGAGCGCGCTGGTCGAGCTCGGCGCCGTCGCGGCGACGGACCTCGCGCAGATCGGCCGCGACTGCCGTGTCGTCATCACGATGCTGCCCACGGCGGTGGAGGTCGAGCAGGTCGCGCTCGGGCCCCAGGGCGTGCTCGCGCACGCCGCGCCCGGCACGGTGCTGATGGACATGAGCACCATCGATCCGCTCGCCACCGACCGGATCGCCGCGGCCTGCGCGGCGCGCGGGATGTCGATGGTCGACGCGCCGGTGGGGCGGCTGGCCGAGCACGCCGACCGCGGCGAGTCGCTGTTCATGGTGGGCGCGAGCGACGCGGACCTGGCGCGCGTGCGCCCCCTGCTCGACGCGATGGGCACGACCGTCCTGCACTGCGGCGGGGTCGGCACCGGCGGACGCACGAAGCTCGTCAACAACTACGTCGCGATCACGCTCACGCAGGTCAACGCCGAGGCGATCGCGCTGTCGCAGCGGCTGGGGCTGGACCTGACCCGCACGCTCGCGGTGCTGCTCGGCACCTCGGCGAACAACGGCCAGCTGCGGATGAACTTCCCGAGCAAGGTGCTGGCGGGCGACGTGACGCCGGGCTTCACGATCGACCTCGCGCACAAGGACCTGGGCCTGGTGCTCGGCGCCGCGCACGCCACCCGCGTGCCGATGCCGGTCGCAGCCGCGGTCCACGAGAGCTACAGCCTCGCGCGGGCGAGCGACTACGGCGGGCAGGACTTCTCGTCGATCGTCGACGCGCTGTGCGACCACGCGAAGATCGAGCGGCCCCGCGTGCCCGCCGGATGGAAGCCGGCATGAGCGCGGCGCCGCACGGGGTCGACCTGCCCGCGCTGCTGGTTCGCGTTGCCGCCTTCGCGCGCGAGGTCGTCGCGCCGGCCGCGCCCGTCTGGGAGCGCGAACGGCGGATCGGCCGCGAGGCGATCGGGGCCGCGGCCGCCTTCGGCCTGTGCCGCATCGAGACGCCGGCCGCGCACGGCGGCCTGGGATTGCCGTTCTCGGCGAAGGCCCGGATCGCCGAGATCCTCGCGGGCGCCGACTTCGCCTTCGCGTTCTCGCTGGTCAACACGGGGAACATCGCGAACAAGCTGGCGCGCGAGGGCTCGCCCGAGGTGATCGCGCGCTGGGTGCCCGACCTGATGGCGGGTCGCGTGATCGGCTGCACCGCGCTCACCGAGCCGCAGGCGGGCTCGGACTTCGCCGCGATCCGCACCACCGCCACGAAGGTGCCGGGCGGCTGGCGGCTGGAGGGCGAGAAGGCCTGGATCACCAACGCGTCGGATGCCGACGTCGCCGTGCTCTACGCGCAGACCGAGCCCGGCTCGGGGGCGAAGGGCGTGGCCGGCTTCGTGATCGACGCCCACCGCGCGGGCTTCGCCCGTCGGCCGGCCTTCGGTCTCGCCGGGCAGAACGCCATCGGCACCGGCGGCTTCGAGCTCGACGGCTACCTCGCCACCGAGGCCGAGCTGCTGCAGCCCGCCGGCCGCGCCTTCAAGGCGGCGATGGCCTCGATCAACGGCGCGCGGACCTACGTGGCCGCGATGTGCTGCGGGATGCTCGACGAGGCGCTGCGCATCGTGCAGGCCTACGGCGAGTCGCGCCGGACCTTCGGCGTGCCGCTCGCCGACCACCAGGGCTGGCGCTGGATCGCGGCCGAGGCGAGCGCCGAGCTCG
>JBAXJZ010000051.1:0-13494 GCA_037137595.1 Burkholderiales bacterium
GCCGATGACCGTGGCCGTCCAGAACACCAGGCTCCCGACCGCCCGTGCGCGGGCCGCCGCGTCGACCGGCCACCAGCCGAGCGTGCCGTCGCCGGCGTCGATCCCGCCCGCCGGGAACGTCCAGGCGCCGCCGGCGCCCAGCGCGGCCGCGAACGGAGCGAGCGCGTCCGGGCGCATCCGCCAGCCGTGCAGCATCACCACCAGCGGCCCGGGGCCGTGCTCGACGATGTCGTCCGGGCCCCCGAGGGGACCCGGACCGGTCGACGCGTCGACGGCGGCCACGGGTCAGTGCTCCGTCACCGCGGCGCGGCGCTCGACCGCGACCCCGATCGGGTCGCCGCGGCGCGGCGGATGCCCGGCGACCGTCGTGTCGAGCAGCGCCACCACCCGCTCGGCGAGCCGCCGGCGCGCCGCGCGCGACGTGAAGGTGTGGTCCGAGCGTTCGATGCGGTCGACGCTCAGCGTGCCGCGCGCGAGCAGCCGCCGGTAGCTCGCGCCGCCCCCGAAGGCGAGCAGCGCCGCGCCGGGCTCGTCGGTCGCGAACACGAAGCGCATCGGGACGCCGCGCCGCGCGACCGCCTCGAGCTCGGCCGCGAGATCGTCCTCGACGGGTCGCCCGATCCGGCGCAGCAGCGTCCGCCGCGCCGCCTCCAGCTGCGCGCCCGCCCGCCGTGCGACGATCGAGGCGATCTCCGACACCGCGACCTCGCCGCTCGCCACCCGCCGCCAGGCGCCGCGCTTCGCGGCGGCGGTCTGCAGCCGCACCGCATCGGCGATCACCCGGTGCTCGTCGCCGGCCCGCTCCTCGCCGTGCCAGAAGAAGGTCAGCGGATTGATCGCCAGCACGCCGGCGACCCGCGCGCCGGCCACCGCGGTCTTGAAGCCGTGGTACGCGCCGGAGCACAGGCCGCCGATCCACGGCGCCGCGCCGTCGTGACGCGCGCTCAGCCAGTCGACGGCCACCGTCGCGGCCGCGACCGCGTGCGGCGCGTAGATCACCTGTTCCGGCTCGCCGGGCCGCGGCGGCGTGTCGCCCAGCCCCGGCAGGTCGACCCGCAGCACCGGATGGCCGCGCGCGGCGAGCCGCCGGGCGAGCAGCGTCGTCGTCCGGCTCGGTCCGCTGCGCGGCGCGGCGCCGGCGTTGAGCAGCAGCACGGGCACGCGCCGGAGACCGCCGTCCGCCGGCTCGGTCAGGATGCCGGCCATCGCCGGCCCGCTGCCCACGCTCACCGCGTGCTCGACGAGCGCCTCGCCGCCGTCGCCCGTGAGGCGCGCGGACGCGGGCCATGCGGCGCCCTCGCCGCGCGCGGCCGACGCGTCGGGCAGGGCGATGCGATCCGGCGCGCCAGCCTCGGCCAGCCCCGACACCCAGTCCACGACCCGCGCGATCATCACCTCCGGCACCACCGCATCGTGCGGGTCGGCCGTCATCGCGTCGACGCCGTCGAACGCCTCGACGGTCACCGCGGTGCCGGCCTCGACCATCCCTGCGGTCCAGGCGTCGAGCCCCGCGCTGCGGCCGCCGTCCATCACCAGCACACGCGGCGCGGGCCGGCCCGCGTCGCGCGCGAGGTCGATCGCGGCCATCGCCTGCCAGGTCGCCTCGTCGAAGGCCCAGCCGCCCGGTTCGTGCGCGGCGGCGCCCAGCGCCGGATCGGTGTCGCGCCGCGCCGCGGCGGCCAGCCCGAAGACCTTGAGCTCGCGGGTGAACGCGCGGCCCGAGACCACCGGCGCGATCGCCACCAGCGCGTCGACGTCGTCACGCCCGATCGCCTCGCGCGCGGCGATCGCCGCGCACAGCCGCATGCCCGCCAGCACCCAGCGCGTGACGCGCAGCGCAGGGCCGGCGGCGGCGAGCGCGTCGCGCAGCGTGCGGGCCCACGCGGCGGGGCGATCCGGATCGAGTCCGTCGCCCGCGGCGTCGCCGGTGCCCTCCCAGTCGAAGCGCAGCACCGGCACTCCGCGGGCCGCGAGCGCCTCGGCGAGCCGGCGCAGCGTCCGGTGCGCGCCTGCGGCCTCCGGGCCGATCGGCGCGCACAGGACCACGCCCGACGCGCCCGGACGCGGCGCGGCGGGCCGGTACAGGCTGCCGAAGGCCGGCCGTCCGACGGGTCCGAACCAGCCGTCGACGCGCTCGACCGTCATGCGTCCACCCTCGCCCGGCGCTCGGCGCCGAGCACGTGGACCGTGCCGCGCACCGGCAGCCCCGCCGTCCGCGGCCGCAGCCCGACCAGGGCCTCGCCGCCGGGCGGCAGGTCGAAGTAGGCGTCGTCGGCCACGTGGCCGGCGATCCGCGGCACCACCCAGCGCGCGAGCCGCTCCACGCGGATCCGCAGCGCCGGCCGGCCGTCGGCGAGCCGCTCGACCGCCACCGCGAGCCCCGCGTCCCGGTCGGGCGCGGCGAGCCGCTCCTCGGTCCAGTGGACGCGGCGATCGAGCACCGTGCCGTCCGCGCCGCGCAGCGTCGCCACCACCGCGTCGACCGCGCGCGGACCGAAGCGGTAGGCGTGGTTCAGGTCCTCGAAGCCGTCGAGCAGGTCCAGGGCGTCGATCGCGACGTGCCCGCGCGCGGGCACCGCGAGCGCGCGCCGCGCCGTCGTGCCCACCGGCTCGCCGGCACGCAGCCGGTCGAGTTCGAGCACCGCGTCGAATGCGGTCGGGCCGTCGTTCAGCACGTGCAGCCGCAACCCGTCGGTGCCATGGTCGGTCACCGCCACCGCGAGCGGCCGGCAGGCCGCGCGCGCCAGCCACCAGGCGGCCTTCGGCTCGCCCCGCTCGTCGAGCAGCCCCCAGCCCGCGCCGGCCCACAGGTCGCGCAGGAACCAGACGAGCGCGCCGCCGCAGCGTGCGCCGGTGCGCCAGCGGACCAACGTGCGCCGGATCGCCTCGCCGCTCGCCACCCGCGACAGCTCGAGATGCCGGTCCGGGTCCTCGGTGCGCAGCGCCACCGGATCGACGCCCAGGCCGCGCGCGAGGTAGGCGTCGCGGACGTCGTCGAAGTCCCAGCCCGCGCCGAGGTCGCGCGGCGAGCGCGCCTTCCAGCCCGGGTGATGGACACGCAGCGACGCGCCGCCCGGCATCCGCTCGATCCCCGCCGGCTCGGGCACGTTCGCGAAGCCCAGGCACTCGCTGGCGAAGCGGACCGCATCGACCCCCGCGTCGTCGAGCGCCCGCAGGTACGCGCCCACGCCGTACCACGAGGTCGTGCCGGACGCGGCCTGGTGCGGGAAGACGCCGCCCCAGGCGCTCGACGGCCACCAGGCGGTGCCGGGCAGCACGCGCGCCGCCGCCTCGCGCAGCGTCGTCGAGAAGAGCGCGGGATCCCAGAGCGCGCGCGGCGCGCCGGCCATCGCCGCCTGCTGCGAGACCTCGCTGTTGCCGCAGACCACCGCGAGCGACGGCCGCGCGCGCAGCCGCGCGAGCTGCTGCCCGGTCTCGCGGACCGCGTCGGCCGCGAACGCCGGATCGTCGGCCGGATAGTCGAGGTTGGCGAACATCAGGTCCTGCCAGACCAGCAGGCCGGCGGCGTCGCAGGCGTCGTGGAAGGCGTCGTCCTCGTAGACGGTCGGCCCGCAGACCCGCAGCATCGTGAAGCCCGCGTCGCGGGCGGCCGCCACCGTCGCCGCCTGCGCGTCGGCCGACGCGGCGAGCGAGACCGGATCGACCGGCATCCAGCACGCGCCGCGTGCGAACACCGGCACGCCGTTGACCACGATCCGGAAGCCCTCGCCGTCGGCCTCGCGGTCGATCGCGATCGTGCGGAAGCCGGTCGCGCCGAGCTCGGCCAGCACCCGACCGTCTCGTTCGATCGTCATCGCGTGCAGCGCGGCCTCGCCGTAGCCGTTCGGCCACCAGCGCTCGGCGTCGGGCACGCGGACCGTCGCCTCGACCGTCGCGTCCTCCGTGCCGCCGGCCGCCAGCGGCGCGCTCCAGCGCCGCCCGCCCCGGGCGACGACAAGCGAGGCCCCGGCCGCGTCCGGCCACCGCATCCGCAGCCGCAGCACCCCGTCGGCGCCGTCCAGCGATGCGTCGAGATCCAGCACCTCGGGCGCCTCGCCGCGCTCCGTCTCGAGCCGCACCGGGCGCCACGGGCCGACGGCGGCCGCCGGCGGCGACCAGCCGGGCGTGCGGCCGAGCAGCGTCGTGCGCACGCGGCGCAGCTTCTGGCTCTCCACCATCGGCGCCCGCCAGCGCGGCCGGTCCCGCGTCGCCGCGAGCGCCGCGTCGAGCGAACGGAAGCGCATCACCAGCGCGCGCCGGGTCCGCGTCGAGGCCGGCACCGGCACGCGGTGCGCGACGAACATCGACGACGAGGCCAGCAGCGGCTCGCCGTCGAGCCACACCTCGGCCAGCGTGGCGAGCCCGTCGAAGCACAGCAGGTGCCGCTCGCCGTCGGCCGCAGGCGGCAGCTCGACCTCGGTCCGGAACCACCAGTCGCGCGCGTCGAAACGCTCGACGGGCCCGTCCAGGCTCCAGTCGCCGAGCGCGCGTCGCGCCGAAGCGACCGTGCAGGGCACCGTCGCCGGCCGCCACGCGGCGGGGTCGTCGTCCAGCTCGGACGGATGCGCCGCGCGTCCGGGCTCGGTCGCGCGGAACGTCCAGCCGGCGTCGAGCCTGCGGTCGCCCCGGCCTGCGGACGGGCGAACGCGGTCGGGCATCGTCAGGAGGCGACCAGGTCCGTCAGCGCGGCGCGGATCGACGCGATGCTGTCGAAGACGCTGCGCTTGAGCAGGTGGTCGGGGAATTCGACGTCGAACTCGGCCTCCAGCGCGAGCATCACGTTGACGCTCGCGTGCGAGGTCATGCCGGCCTGGTAGAGGTCGTCGGTGGTCGACAGCGCCGCGGCATCGCGCGACAGGCGCGCATGCTCGGCGAGCACGCGGCGGATGCGGTCGTCGAGATCGGTGGAGTCGGTCATCGTGGAGCCCGTTCGGAGGAGGAGGCGTCGCGGTCGTCGACGACGAGGACCGCCGCGGCGTAGTCGCCGTCGTGCGTGAGGCTGAGCGCGATCGCGTCGGTGTCCCGCACGCCGGCCGCGCGCCGCGCCGCACCGTGCAGGCGCAGCGTGCAGCCGCCGTCGGCGCGCCGGCAGACCTCGAGGTCCGTCCAGGCGATCCCCACGTCGGCCAGCCCGAAGGCCTTGATCGCGGCCTCCTTGGCGGCGAAACGCGCGGCCAGGCGCTCGGGGCGGCGCACCGGGTCGTCGCCGGCGTCCGCGATCTCGCCCCGCGTGTAGACGCGGTTCAGATAGCGGTCGCCGAAGCGTTCCAGGGAGGCCCGGACGCCGGGGACGTGGACGAGGTCGATACCGGCACGCATGGTCGGCGGGTCGGCCCGCGCGGGGCAATCAGGAGGTCCGGAAAGTGTATCGGCGCCCGACACCCCCGGCCGTCGAATCGGTCACGGTGGTCGACCCGCTCCGCCCGACGGCGCGTCCCCGTCGCGCGGGCGCCGACGGCGCGAAGCGGTCGCCTCAGCCGCCGAGGGCCGCCACCACCTCGGGCGGCGCCTGCACCAGCTCGATCAGCACGCCCTCGCCGGCGATCGGGAACTCGTCGCTGGACTTGGGGTGCAGGAAGCAGATGTCGTACCCGGCCGCGCCCTTCCTCACGCCGCCGGGCGCGAAGCGCACGCCCTTCGCGCTCAGCCACTCGACGGCCTTCGGCAGGTCGTCGATCCACAGCCCCACGTGGTTCAGCGGGGTGGTGTGCACCGCGGGCTTCTTCTCCGGATCCAGCGGCTGCATCAGGTCGACCTCGACCTTGAACGGGCCGCTGCCCATCGCGCAGATGTCCTCGTCGACGTTCTCGCGTTCGCTGACGAAGTTGCCGGTCACCTGCAGGCCGAGCATGTCGACCCACAGCGTGCGCAGCCGGTCCTTGCTCGGGCCGCCGATGGCGATCTGCTGGATGCCCAGCACTCGGAAGGGACGGGTCTCGCTGCTCATCGCGCGCCTCCGATCACTCGAACTCGAGGATGACCTGGTCGACCGACAGGCTCTCGCCCTTGCCCGCCGACACCTTCTTCACGACCGCGTCGCGCTGCGCCACCAGCACGTTCTCCATCTTCATCGCCTCGATGACCGCGAGCCGCTCGCCCGCGCGCACCTGCTGGCCGACCGCCACCGCCACGTCCACCAGCAGCCCCGGCATCGGCGACAGCAGGAAGCGCGACAGGTCCGGCGGCTGCTTCTCGGGCATCAGCCGGTAGAGCTCGGCGGCGCGCTTCGAGAGCATCCGCGCGATCACCTGCGCCCCGCCCTGCGTCACGTGGTAGTCCAGCCCCTTGCGCTCGATCTGCGCGGCGAAGCGTCGGCCGTTCACCGTGCCGGTCACGCCGATCTCGCGGATCGGGCCGTCGAAATGGACGGCGTATCGCTTGCCCTCGCCCACGGACACGTTCAGCGTGGCGCCGTCCGGCGTCACCGTCACCGGCGTGTCGTGCCGATGCGAGTCGGCGTCCTTCACCACCGCGACGAACTCGGTCGGCACCTGCACCGAGCGCCCGTGCAGCTGGCCCTCGATGCCGGCCGCACGCTCGCGCAGCCGACGGTGCGCCGCGCCCGCGAGCGCGAGCAGCAGTGCCGGATCGTCGTGGCGCGCGCCGGCGGCCTGGTAGCCGTTCGGGTAGTTCTCGGCGACGAAGCCGGTGTTGAACGCCACCGTCGCGAAGCGCGGGTGGCCGATCAGCGCCGACTGGAACCCGACGTTGTTCGAGATCCCGCGGATCACGAAGCCGTCGAGCGCGTCGCGCATCCGCGCGATCGCCTCGGTGCGGTCCCGGCCCTTGACGATCAGCTTCGCGATCATCGAGTCGTACTGCATCGGGATCTCGCCGCCCTCGTAGACGCCGGTGTCCACGCGCACGCCGCCCTCGGCGGGCACCGGGAGCGAGGCCTCCATCGAGGTCGCCGGCGGCTGGAACGCGATCAGCCGGCCCGTCGACGGCAGGAACCCGCGCGACGGGTCCTCGGCGTTGATCCGGCACTCGAGCGCCCAGCCGTCGAGCTTCACGTCCTTCTGTGTGAACGCGAGCTTCTCGCCGGCGGCCACGCGGATCATCTGCTCGACCAGGTCCAGCCCGGTGATGCACTCCGTGACCGGGTGCTCGACCTGCAGCCGCGTGTTCATCTCGAGGAAGTAGAAGCCCTTGTCCTTGCCGACGACGAACTCCACCGTGCCGGCCGACTGGTAGTCCACCGCCTTCGCGAGCGCCACCGCCTGCTCGCCCATCCGCTTCGCCGTCTCGCGGTCCAGGAACGCGCTCGGGGCCTCCTCGATCAGCTTCTGGTGGCGGCGCTGGATCGAGCACTCGCGCTCCCACAGGTAGACCACGTTGCCGTGGCCGTCGCCCAGCACCTGGATCTCGATGTGCCGCGGCTCCTCGATGAACTTCTCGATGAAGACCCGGTCGTCGCCGAAGCTGTTGCGCGCCTCGTTGCGGCACGAGGTGAAGCCCTCGAAGGCCTCCTTGTCGTTGAAGGCCACGCGCAGGCCCTTGCCGCCGCCGCCCGCCGAGGCCTTGATCATCACCGGATAGCCGATGTCCTTCGCGATCTCCACCGCATGCTCGGCGGTCTCGATCGGCTCGTTCCAGCCGGGGATGGTGCTGACCTGGGCGGCCTTGGCGAGCTTCTTGGACGCGATCTTGTCGCCCATCGCCGCGATCGAGCCGTGCTTCGGGCCGATGAAGACGATGCCCTCCTCCTCCACCCGCTTCGAGAACTCGGCGTTCTCCGACAGGAAGCCGTAGCCCGGGTGCACCGCCTGCGCGCCGGTCTGCCTGCAGGCCGCGATGATCTTGTCCATCACGAGGTACGACTCGCGCGCGGGTGCCGGGCCGATGAAGACCGCCTCGTCGGCGAGTGCGACGTGGCGCGCGTCGCGGTCGGCCTCCGAATACACGGCGACCGTCGCGATGCCCATGCGGCGTGCGGTCTTGATGACGCGGCAGGCGATTTCACCGCGGTTGGCGATCAGGATCTTCGTGAACATGTTCGGTGTCCTTCCCTAGGTCGAGTGCGCGTCAGAGCGGGATGTTCCCGTGCTTGCGCCACGGGTTCTCGACCTTCTTGTCGCGCAGCATCACCAGCGAGCGGCAGATCCGCTTGCGGGTCTCGTGCGGCTGGATCACGTCGTCGATGTAGCCGCGCGAGCCGGCGACGAACGGGTTCGCGAAGTTCGCGCGGTATTCGGCCTCGCGGGCCGCGAGCTTGGCGGGATCGTCCTTGTCCTGCCGGAAGATGATCTCCACCGCGCCCTTGGCGCCCATCACCGCGATCTCGGCGTTCGGCCACGCGAGGTTCACGTCGCCGCGCAGGTGCTTCGACGACATCACGTCGTAGGCGCCGCCGTAGGCCTTGCGCGTGATCACGGTGATCTTCGGCACCGTGCACTCGGCGTACGCGTACAGCAGCTTCGCGCCGTGCTTGATGATGCCGCCGTGCTCCTGCGAGGTGCCGGGCATGAAGCCGGGCACGTCGACGAAGGTCACCACCGGGATGTTGAACGCGTCGCAGAAGCGCACGAAGCGCGCCGCCTTGATGCTGCTCTTGATGTCGAGGCAGCCCGCGAGCACCAGCGGCTGGTTCGCGACGATGCCCACCGGCTGCCCGTCCATCCGGCCGAAGCCGATCACGATGTTCTTCGCGTAGTCGGGCTGAAGCTCGAAGAAGTCGCCGTCGTCGACCACCTTCGCGATCAGCTCCTTGATGTCGTAGGGCTTGTTCGGGTTGTCCGGCACCAGCGTGTCGAGCGAGGGGTCGAGCCGGTCCGCCGGATCCGTCGAGCGACGCACCGGGGGCTTCTCGCGGTTGTTCAGCGGCAGGTAGTTGAAGAACCGGCGCAGCATCAGCAGCGCCTCGACGTCGTCCTCGAAGGCCAGGTCGGCCACGCCGCTCTTGGTCGTGTGCGCGGAGGCGCCGCCCAGTTCCTCGGCCGTCACCTCCTCGTGCGTGACCGTCTTCACCACCTCGGGGCCGGTCACGAACATGTACGAGCTGTCCTTCACCATGAAGGTGAAGTCGGTCATCGAGGGGCTGTAGACCGCGCCGCCCGCGCACGGGCCCATGATCAGGCTGATCTGCGGGATCACGCCCGAGGCCATCACGTTGCGCTGGAAGACCTCGGCATAGCCGCCGAGCGAGGCCACGCCCTCCTGGATCCGCGCGCCGCCCGAGTCGTTCAGGCCGATCACCGGCGCGCCGACCTTCATCGCCTGGTCCATCACCTTGCAGATCTTCTCGGCGTGCGCCTCCGACAGCGCGCCGCCGAAGACCGTGAAGTCCTGGCTGAACACGAAGACCAGCCGGCCGTTGATCACGCCGTAGCCGGTCACCACGCCGTCGCCCGGGATCTTGTTGTCCGCCATCCCGAAGTCGTTGCAGCGGTGCTCGACGAACATGTCCCATTCCTCGAACGAGCCCTCGTCGAGCAGCAGCTCGATCCGCTCGCGGGCGGTGAGCTTGCCCTTGGCGTGCTGCGCGTCGATGCGCTTCTGGCCGCCGCCGAGGCGGGCCTGCGCGCGCTTGATCTCCAGTTGCTGTTGGATGTCGTGCATGGGGCGTTCCGTTCTTGGAGAGGGACGATGAGGGTTCGGGGCGGCGTCGCGGGGTCGGGCGGGGGCGGCGTCGGAGGGTCGGGTATGGGCGGCGGTCGGGGTCGGGGGTCGGCGTCGGTGGAGCGGGGATGCGGCCTCAGCCGTGGCCGTAGAGATCGAGCAGCCGCCGGGCCGCGGAGGTCGCCGCGACCCGCTGGTCGCCGACGTCGGCGAGCGTGCCGGCCAGCGCGGCCCGGACCGCCTCGTGCCCGCGGAACGAGGCCATCAGTCGGGTCTGCACCAGGTCCCACATCCAGGCCACCGCCTGCTTGCGGCGGCGGGCGTCGAACTCGCCGCTGGCGCGCCGCTCGGCGACCCAGCGCTCGACCTCGGCCCACAGCGCATCGATGCCGCGGTTGTTGAGCGCGCTGCACTGGAGCACGCGGGCGTCGGCGCGGTCGCGGCCGATGCCCAGCCCCAGCGTGCGGAAGGCGCTCACGATCTGGTGCTGCGCGCGGGTGGCGGCGTCCGGATCGGTGTCCGCCTTGTTGATGACGACCAGCGAGGCGATCTCCATCACGCCCTTCTTGATCGCCTGCAGCTCGTCGCCGGCGTTGGGCAGCTGCAGCAGCACCACCACGTCGGTCATGTCCGAGACCGCGGTCTCCGACTGGCCCACGCCCACCGTCTCCACGATCACCACGTCGTAGCCGGCGGCCTCGCACAGCAGCATCGCCTCGCGGGTCTTGGCGGCCACGCCGCCCAGCGTGCCCGAGGCCGGGCTCGGCCGGATGAACGCGCGCTCGTCGACCGAGAGCCGCTCCATCCGCGTCTTGTCGCCGAGGATCGAGCCGCCCGAGACCACCGACGAGGGGTCCACCGCCAGCACCGCCACCTTCATCCCGCGGCCGGTCAGCATCATGCCGAGCGCCTCGACGAAGGTCGACTTGCCGACCCCGGGCACGCCGGAGATGCCGACCCGCACCGAGCCGCCGGTGCGCGCGAGCAGGTGGTTGAGCAGCAGGTCCGCGCGGGCACGGTGGTCGGGCCGCGTCGACTCGGTCAGCGTGATCGCGCGGGCGAGCGCGCGGCGCTCGCCGGCGGTGACGCCGCGCGCGAGGTCGACGTCGCGGGGGTCGAGTGCGGGCGGCGTCGCCGACACCGGCGTCACCGCGCCTTGACCGACTCGCGGATGCGCTCGAGCACGTCCTTCGCGCTCGCCGGGATCGGCGTGCCCGGGCCGTAGATGCCCTTGACGCCGGCCTCGTAGAGGAAGGTGTAGTCCTGCCGGGGGATCACGCCGCCGACGAAGACGATGATGTCGTCGCCGCCCTGCGCCTTCAGCGACTCGATGATCGCCGGCACCAGCGTCTTGTGGCCGGCGGCGAGCGTGGAGACGCCCACCGCGTGCACGTCGTTCTCGATCGCCTGCCGCGCGCACTCCTCGGCGGTCTGGAAGAGCGGGCCCATGTCGACGTCGAAGCCCAGGTCCGCGAACGCGGTGGCCACCACCTTCGCGCCGCGGTCGTGGCCGTCCTGGCCGAGCTTGGCGATCATCACCCGCGGCCGGCGGCCCTCGGCCTCGGCGAACTCGGCGATCTCGCCGCGCAGCTTGTCCCAGCCCTCGGCGCTGTCGTAGGCGGCGGCGTAGACACCGGTCACCTTCTGCGTGTCGGCGCGGTAGCGGCCCCAGACCGTCTCCAGCGCGTCGCTCACCTCGCCCACCGTGGCGCGGGCGCGGATCGCGTCGATGGCGAGCGCAAGCAGGTTGCCGGTGCCGTGCGCGGCCGCGTCGGTGAGCGCGGCGAGGGAGGCCTCGACCTTCTTCGCGTCGCGGCTCGCGCGGATCGTCATCAGCCGCTCGATCTGCGCGTCGCGGACCGCGACGTTGTCGATGTCCAGGATGTCGATCGGCTCGTCGGCGCCCGAGCGGTACTTGTTGACCCCGACGATCACTTCCTTGCCCGAGTCGATCCGCGCCTGCTTCTCGGCCGCGCTCGCCTCGATCTTCAGCTTCGCCCAGCCGCTCTGGACGGCGTGTGTCATGCCGCCCATCGCGTCGACTTCCTCGATGATGGCCCACGCCTTGTCGGCCATCTCCTGGGTGAGCGTCTCCATCATGTAGCTGCCCGCCCAGGGATCGACCACGTTCGTGATGTGCGTCTCTTCCTGGATGATCAGCTGCGTGTTGCGGGCGATGCGGGCGCTGAACTCGGTGGGCAGCGCGATGGCTTCGTCCAGCGCGTTGGTGTGCAGGCTCTGCGTGCCGCCGAAGACCGCGGCCATCGCCTCGATCGTGGTGCGGACCACGTTGTTGTACGGGTCCTGCTCGGTGAGCGACCAACCCGAGGTCTGGCAGTGCGTGCGCAGCATCAGCGACTTCGGGTTCTTCGCGCCGAAGCCCGTCATGATCCGCCACCACAGCAGGCGCGCCGCGCGCATCTTCGCGATCTCGAGATAGAAGTTCATCCCGATCGCCCAGAAGAAGCTCAGGCGCCCCGCGAAGTCGTCGACGTCCAGGCCCTTGGCCATCGCCGTCTTCACGTACTCCTTGCCGTCGGCCAGCGTGAAGGCGAGCTCGAGCGCCTGGTTCGCGCCGGCTTCCTGCATGTGGTAGCCGGAAATGGAGATCGAGTTGAACCGCGGCATGTGCTTCGCGGTGTACTCGATGATGTCCCCCACCACCCGCATGCTCGGCTCCGGCGGGTAGATGTAGGTGTTCCGGACCATGAACTCCTTGAGGATGTCGTTCTGGATGGTCCCGGACAGCTGGTCCTGCGCGACGCCCTGCTCCTCGGCCGCGACGACGTAGCCGGCGAGCACCGGCAGCACCGCGCCGTTCATCGTCATCGAGACCGAGACCTTGTCGAGCGGGATCCCGTCGAACAGGATCTTCATGTCCTCGACCGAGTCGATGGCCACGCCCGCCTTGCCGACGTCACCGGTCACGCGCGGATGGTCGCTGTCGTAGCCGCGGTGGGTGGCGAGGTCGAAGGCCACCGACACGCCCTGCCCGCCGGCGGCGAGCGCCTTGCGGTAGAACGCGTTCGAGGCCTCGGCGGTGGAGAAGCCGGCGTACTGGCGGATGGTCCACGGCCGCACCGCGTACATCGTCGCCTGCGGGCCGCGGATGAACGGCGCGAAGCCGGGCAGCGTATCGGTGTAGGCGAGGCCGTCGAGGTCCTGCTTCGTGTAGAGCGGCTTGACCTCGATGCCTTCGGGCGTCGTCCACTTCAGGCCATCGACGTTCCCACCCGGGGCAGACTTGGCGGCGGCACGGCGCCACTGGTCGAGGGATCCGGAGTCGGGGACGGCAGCGTCGGACATGGCGGGACCACGGGGAGGAGTGGAAATGCGGGCGCCATTCTAGCGTTTGGCACGGGGGCATTGCCCCGCGGTCCCCGGCTCGTGGCACCGCGGACGGTGTCCGGAACGCGGCCGCCGCGTGCGTCGGCGTGCGTTCGGCGCACGTAGCGCGCACGTTCGCCGAGGCTGGCGTCAACTGTCGCCGCGGCGGCAGAACGCGGGATCGTCCGTCGGGGGGTCGCCGCCGGCCCGCGGACGCGTCACGGCGGGCGCATCCGGCGCCCTCGAGATCGCGCCGTCGGACCGCGCGCCGGCCGGCCCCGCTCCGAAAGGCCCGATGCGGCCGTCGCCCCGGCCCGTCGCGTCCGGGGAGCCGCCGGGGGGACCGCCCGAATCTCCGGTCGAGACCGACACCGCGCCCACCGGCGCGCGCTCGCCGCCCGCGCCGGCGAACCGCGCGGGACTCTGCATCCGCAACGTGGCGCCCACGGTGATCGGCAGACGGGGTCGCAGTCCGTCGCCCAGCATCGCGCACATCTCGGGCCGCAGGACCGGTCCCGCGGCGGGCGGGCCGACGTCGACGAGGCCCAGGCGCCGCGCCGCCGGCGCCGCGCAGCCGTGCCACACCCGGAGCGAGACGGCGACGAGCTG
>JBAXJZ010000052.1:0-13231 GCA_037137595.1 Burkholderiales bacterium
GATGGGCTTCACCGGCCGCGAGCCGCCGTTCTTCTTCATGAAGCCGGCCGACGCCGTGGTCCACGTGCCCGAGGGCGAGACCGGCGAGATCGCCTACCCGCCCGGCACCTCGAACTTCCACTACGAGCTCGAGCTGGTGGCGTGCATCGGGATCGGCGGCGCGAACATCAAGGCGGCCGACGCGATGAAGCACGTCTGGGGCTACGCGGTCGGCCTCGACATGACCCGGCGCGACCTGCAGGGCGAGATGAAGAAGCAGGGCCGGCCCTGGGAGATCGGCAAGGCCTTCGACGAGTCGGCGCCGATCGGCCCGATCGTGCCGGCCGCGAAGGCGGCGGGCGCCACCGACGCCACGATCGAACTCAAGGTCAACGGCGCGGTCAAGCAGACGAGCAGCACGTCCAAGCTCATCTGGAACATCGCCGAGACGATCGAGCACCTGTCGTCGGTCTGGCGTCTGGAGCCGGGCGACCTCATCTACACCGGCACGCCCGAGGGCGTGGGCGCGGTGAAGTCCGGGGACCTGATGGAAGGCCGCGTGGACGGCGTGGGCACGCTGAAGGTCCGCGTGAAGTGACGCCGTGCCGGGGGCCGCGCGACGCGCGGCCCTCGTGCCTCAGGCCTCCGGCCTGAACGGCGGCTGCACCTGCGAGGACGCTGCGGACGCACCGACCGGCTCCTGCGCCGCCACCGCCGCCCCGCCCCGGATCGTCACCTCCCGCTGCGGGAACGGGATCTCGATGCCCTGCTCGCGGAAGCGCCGCAGGATCTCCAGGTTCACCGCCGAGCGCAGGGCGAGCGTGCCGTTCATGGGATCGTCGATCCAGAAGCCCACCTCGAGCGTGATGCCGGAGTCGGCGAAGGCGACGAGGAAGGCCTGCGGTGCGGGATCGCCCAGCACGCGCGCCTGCGTCGTCGCCGCCTCGACCATCAGTTCCATCGCGCGCTCGACGTCGGACGCATAGCCCACGCCCACCTGCACGGCGGCGCGGGTGCGGGTGTTGGTGAAGGTCTCGCTCTCCACCACCGTGCCGATCAGCATCTCGTTCGGCACGATGGAATCCACGCCGTCCATGCCGCGTAACACCGTGTAGCGCGTGCGGATGTCGACCACGGTGCCGCGGTTGACGCCGACGCGGATCATCCGGCCCGGCTCGATCGAGCGGTCGAGCAGGATGATGAAGCCCGAGATGTAGTTGGCCGCGATCTTCTGCATGCCGAAGCCCAGGCCCACGCCGAGCGCGCCGCTGAACACCGACAGCGTGGTCAGGTCGATGCCGATCATCGGCAGCGCGATCAGCAGCGCGAGGGTCATCAGCACCGGCTGCGCGACGCGGCTGATCACCGCGCGCGCGCCGAGGTCCACGCCGCTCGCGTCGGCGAGCCGCGCGTCGATCGCGCGGCTCGCCCACAGCGCGAGCATGCCGGCCAGCCCCACGGTGAACAGGCCGGAGATCACCTGCATCAGCGTGAGCTTGGACTTGCCGATGGGGATGGCGATGGACTCGAGCGTCTCGACCAGCACCGGCAGCAGGTCGAGCACGTGCAGCGCCACCAGCGTCCAGATGATGGTGGAGATCGTCCGCTCGAACGGCGCCATCCAGCGCGCCTGCTCGCGGAAGGTCTGGCGCAGGATCAGCACCAGCGTGCGGACCGCGGCGAGCGACACCATCAGCGCGATGGCGACCGACAGCAGGCTCACCGGCACGAAGCGCTGCAGCACAGCGCGCGCGACCAGCATCAGCAGCAGCGCCATCAGCGGCCAGGCCACGCGCTGCGCCCAGGCGGCCGCGAGCCGTGCCGGGCCCTTGGCCTCGAGCCGGCGCTCGAGCGAGCCGGCGATCCACCACGCGAGGCCGAGACAGGCGGCGACCGCACCGGCGGCCCACCAGCCGCGCACCGTGCCGAGATCCTCGAGGAGGCGGTTGACCAGCGGGCCGAGAAGGTGCAGATCGAATTCGAAACCGTTCATCCGGCAAGCATAGCGGACGGACGCGCTACCATTGCCGCCCACCCGAGGACACGAGAGAGACACGCGCCATGGCCGAGAAGACCGTCCACCCCGAGACCATGCACCGCTGGATGGTCGACCTGTGGAAACGCGCCGGCTCGTCCGAGCGCGAAGCCACGCTGACCGCCGACCACCTCGTCGGCGCGAACCTCGCCGGCCACGACTCGCACGGCGTGGGCATGGCGCCGCGCTACGTGAAGTCGTGGAAGGTGAACGAGCTGCAGCTGAACCAGACGGTCGACGTCGTCGTCGACAACGGCCCGCTGATCACCGTCGACGGCAAGCACGGCATGGGTCAGTCGGTCACCTTCCAGGCGATGGAGATCGCGATCGCCCGCGCGCGCGAGCACGGCGTGTGCGTGATGGGGCTGAAGAACTCGCACCACCTCGGCCGCGTCGGCCACTGGGCCGAGCAGGCGGTCGCCGCCGGCCTCGCGTCGATCCACTTCACCAACGCGGTCTCCACGATCCCGATGGTGGCGCCGCACGGCGGCGGCACCGCGCGCTTCCTGACCAACCCGTTCACCGTCGGCATCCCGCGGCCGGGCGGCGAGCCCTTCCTGCTCGACTTCGCCACCAGCGCGATCGCACACGGCAAGGTCCGCGTGGCCTGGAACAAGAAGAAGTCCGACCCCACCGTGCAGGTGCCGGAGGGCTCGCTGATCGACGCGATGGGCCGGCCCACGCGCGACCCGAACGTGATGTTCGAGCCGCCCGAGGGCCCGCACGGCGCGCTGCAGACCGCGGCCGGCCACAAGGGCTACGCGCTGGCGATGGTCTGCGAGCTGCTGGGCGCCGCGCTCACCGGCGGCGCCACCGCCGCGCCCGCGCACCGGACGATGCAGTTCGGGATCTGGAACAGCATGTTCACGATCGTCTTCGACCCGAACCGCATCGGGTCGGCCGAGCGCTTCGCGCACGAGGCGCGCGAGTTCTGCGACTGGGTGCAGTCGGCGCCGCTGTCGGGGGCCACCGACCGGATCATGATGCCGGGCGACCCGGAGCGACGCGCCCGCGCGGCCCGGGCCGACGGCCTGCCGATCGACCTCGGCACGCTCGCCGAGCTCGACGAGGCGGCGCGGATCGTCGATCCGTCGCTGCCGGCGCTGTCCTCGCTGGCGAAGTGAGGCCGGGACGATGACCGCGGGCCTGCGCTCCGGCGTGCTGCCGGTCCGCGTGGAGTTCGGCCACTGCGACCCCGCGGGCATCGTCTGGTACCCGAACTTCTACGAATGGTTCGACGCGGCGAGCCACCGGCTCGCCGAACGCGCGGGCGTGGGCCTGCACGCGCTGCGCGCGCAGGGCTTCCTCGGGCTGCCGCTGATGCAGACCGGAGCCACCTACCTGCGGCCCACGCGCTTCGGCGACGAGGTCGAGGTGCGCAGCGAGGTCGTCTCGTTCGAGACGAAGTCGTTCCGCATCGAGCACCGGATCGTCTGCGGCGAGGAGCTCCGGCTGGAGGGCTTCGAGGTGCGTTTCCTCGGCGCGCCGCACCCGGCCGATCCGAACCGGCTGCGCGCGGCCGAGATCCCCGCGTCGTTCCGCGCCGCCTTCGGCTTCGACTGACCGGCCGGTTCGACCGCGCCCCGGCCCGGTGCGCGCCGGGACCGGATCGCCCCGCTTCGACGCATCCGGAGCCGGATGGCCGCGCCGTGCCGCCGGACGGTCCCGCGTGTCTCCGGCCCCGCTTGACCGCCGTCATGCCGATGGCGCGGACGCTCGCCATAATCGGCGGATGAGCCGACACCGCCTGTCCCCGCTGCTCGATCCGACATCCGTCGCGCTCTACGGCGCCACCGACCGCGAGGGCGCGATCGCCCGGCTGCTGCTGCAGACCCTGCAGGCCGGCGGCTTCAAGGGCCGCATCGCCGCGATCGACGCGGGGCGCGGCGATGCGCTCGGCGTGTCCCGCGCGGCGAGCGCGGCCGACCTCGACTTCGTGCCCGACGTGGCGCTCGCCGCGGTGCCCGCCGACATGCTCGCCGGCGTCATCGACGACTGCGCGGCGCGGGGCACGCGCTTCGTCGTCGTCCACTCGACCGGCTTCGACGGCTCGACCGACGCCGGCCGCGACGCGATGGCCGCGCTGCTGCGCCACGCGCGCGGCCGCGGCGTGCGGCTGGTCGGCCCGCACTGCATGGCGCTGATGCGCCCGGGCAGCGGCTTCGACGCGGGCTTCTGGCCGGGCCGCGTGAAGCCCGGCCGCGTGGCGCTGCTGTCGCAGTCGGGCGCGGTGGTCTCCGCGCTGCTCGACTGGGCCGCGCCCTCGGGCATCGGCTTCTCGTCGGTGCTGTCGCTCGGCCGCGCGCTCGACCTCGACTTCGGCGAACTGCTCGACTGGTACCTGTTCGACCACCAGACCGACAGCGTGCTGCTCTACCTGGAGGGCGTGCACGACGCGCGCGGCTTCATGTCCAGCGTGCGCGCGCTGTCGCGGGTGAAGCCCGTGGTGATCATGAAGGCCGGCCACGGCGACGCGTCGGGCCGTGCGGTCGGCGCCTCGCACTCCGACGCGCTCACCGGCAACGACCGCGTGTTCGACGCGGCGATCGCGCGCGCGGGCGCGGTCCGGGCGAAGACCACCTTCCAGCTGCTCGCGGCCGCGCGGCTGCTCGCGCTGCGCAAGCGCCCGGGCGGGCCGCGGCTCGCCATCGTCGCCAACGGCGGCGGGCCGGGCGTGATCGCGGCCGACGCGGTCGCGGCCAGCGTGCTCGAACTCGCGACGCTGTCGCAGGAGACGGTGGCCGCGCTCGACGTCGCCATGCCGGGCCACGGCTCGCACCGCAACCCGGTCAACGTGCTGACCGACGCCGACGCCGGCCGCATCGAGGGCGCGCTGGAGGCGGTGCTCGCCGACGCCGGCGTCGACGTGGCGCTCGCGCTGTTCGTGCCGCAGACGGTCACCACCTCGGACCAGGCGGCCGACGCGATCGTCCGCGCGGCCGCGGGCCAGCCGAAGCTGGTGGCCGCGGTCCTCGCAGGCGGCGCGTCGGCGGCGGCCGGACAGCGGCGTCTCGACGAGGCCGGCATTCCTCAGTTCCTGTCGCCGGAGAACGCGGTGGACGCGCTCGGGCTGCTGCAGAGCTTCGCGATCAACCAGCAGAAGCTGCGCCAGGCGCCGGTGGCGATCGACGAGGGCTTCGAGCCCGACGTGGCCGCGGCCGAGTCGATGTACCGCAAGGTGCTCGCCGAGGGCCGCACGCTGCTCGACGAGGTGGAGTCGAAGACGCTGCTCGGCTGCTTCGGCATCGAGGCCCCGCCGTCGATCGTCGCGAACGATCCGAAGGGCGCGGCGGCGGCCGCGTCGCGGCTCGGCTTCCCGGTGGTGCTGAAGGTGCTGTCGCCGGACATCGTCCACAAGTCCGACGTGGGCGGCGTGCGGATCAACGTGCAGTCCGCCGCGGCCGCGCACGCGGCGGCCGAGGACATCCTCGAGAGCGTCGCGCGGATCCGGCCGGACGCGCGGATCTCCGGCATCGTCGTGCAGCCGATGGTGCGCACGCGCCACCAGCGCGAGGTCTACCTCGGCATGGCCACCGACCCGATGTTCGGCGCGGTGATCGCCTTCGGCGCGGGCGGCGTGGCGGTCGAGCAGATCGACGACGTGGCGATCGGGCTGCCGCCGCTCAACCCGCTGCTCGCGCGCTCGCTGGTCTCGCGCACGCGGGTGTCGCGCCTGCTGCGCCCGTACCGCAGCGTGCCGGGCATCGACTTCCCTAAGCTCGAGCAGACGCTGGTGCGCTTCTCGGCGCTGGTCTGCGAGTGTCCCTGGATCGCGAGCCTGGACATCAACCCGCTGGTGGTCGACGAGGGCCGCGTGACCGCGCTCGACGCGCGGATCGAGGTCAAGACGCCGGCGGACATGCTGAAGGTCCACTGGCGCGGCGCCTACGGCCACCTCGCGATCCACCCGTATCCGCGCGAGCTCGAGGAGACGGTGACGCTGAAGAACGGCGACACGGTGCTGCTGCGCCCGATCCGCCCGGAGGACGCGGACCGGGAGCGCGAGTTCGTCGCGCGGCTGTCGCCGCAGACCCTCTACCGGCGCTTCATGATGCCGGTGAAGGAGCTGTCGGACGCGATGATCGAGCGCTTCACGCAGATCGACTACGACCGGGAGCTCGCGCTGGTGGCGCTGCGCAACGAGGACGGCGGCACGCCGGGCGGGCCGGGCTCGCGGATCGTGGGGGTGGCGCGGATCATCCCGACCTGGGAGGACCGCACCGCCGAGTTCGCGATCGTCGTCGGCGACTGGATGCAGCACTCGGGGCTGGGCCGCGAGCTGATGCTGCGGCTCTTCGACGCCGGCCGCACGCGCGGCTATTCGGTCATCGAGGGAATCGTGCTCGGCGAGAACGTGTCGATGCTGCGGTTCTGCGAGCGGCTGGGGTTCAGGATCACGCTGAACCCGGACGACCCGGCGGAGCGGATCGCCCGGAAGACGCTGGACTGAATCGGCGTCCGCACGCCGCGGTCAGAACAGCGCGAACCCTTCCACGCCGTAGGTGCCGCGGAAGTGCTGGGCGAGTGCGCGGGCGCGCACCCGCGCGTCGTCGACCTCGCCGATCGTCTCCTCGTGACGGGCGGACTGCACGATCGCGACGCTCAGCATCTCGCTGAAGTGCTCGACCGATTCCGCGCCGGCGCCGCCCCATCGGACGCGCAGCTGGTCCACGCCCTCGGGCGCGGCGTTCGGATCGGCGACCGGATGCAGCGCGGTCACCAGGTGGCCGTGCACGAGATTGCGCACCGCCTCGACCTCGGACGAGCGGACCGATCGGATCGGCGCGAAGCCGGTCAGCTGGCTCATGAACTCGACCGCTTTCTGGGCGGCGGTCTTGTCTCGCACGGTCGCGGGGCGATCGGCGAGGGCGTGATCGTTCGGCATGGCGTGGTCTCGGGTTGTCGGGCCGCGCGGGGGACGCAAGGCCTCTGCGTCCGTTGTCGGCACCCGGGCCCCCGGACTGGAGTCGGGGGACGCCGCGGACCGACGGACGGTGGCCGGGCGCGGCCGGCGGATCAGCGGACGCGCAGCGCGGCCGCCGCGAGGCAGCCCCAGCCGACCAGGAACGCGACGCCGCCCAGCGGCGTGATCGCGCCGAGGCCGCGCACGCCGCTGAGCGCGAGGGCGTAGAGGCTGCCGGAGAAGAGCAGCGTGCCGAGAACGAAGGCCCAGCCGGCGGCGTGCGCGAGCCGCGATCGCCAGGCCTCGGCGGCCTGCGCCACCGCCAGCAGCGCGAGCGCGTGCACGATCTGGTAGCGGGCGGCGGTGTCCCAGACGGCGAGCGCTTCGGGCGCGAGGCGGGCCTTCAGCGCGTGGGCGCCGAACGCACCGGCGGCGACCGCGATCGCGGCCGAGACCGCGCCGATCGCGACCCAGCGCCGGTTCACGACGCGGCGCTCCCGGCGGGTTCCATGTCGTCGTCCTCGTCGACCTCGGGCGGGCGCCCGGCGCGGGCCGCCGCGGCCGGCGCGCGCATCGCGCGCTCGTTCAGCCAGCGCAGCAGGTCGCGCTCGAAGCGGCGCCGCTCGCGGTCGTGGTGGACCTCGTGGCGGCAGCCGGCGTACAGGCGCAGCGTGTGGTCCGGGTGGCCGCAGGTCTCGTGGAAGATCCGGCTGCCGTCGGGCGAGTTGATCGGATCGTCCGAGCCGTGCATCAGCAGCAGCGGACAGGGGAACTCGCCGGCGCGCTCGAGCGTCGCGGTCATGGTGCGCAGGATCTCGGCGCCCCAGCGCATCGTCGCGCGGCCGTGGACCAGCGGGTCGGACAGGTAGGCATGCACCTCGGCCTCGTCGGTGGACAGGCCCGAGGGGTCGAGGCCGAGCTCGGTACCCACCTGCGGCGCGAGCACCGACAGCACCCGCGCGGCGATCTCTCGCAGCGGCTGGCGCGGCGCGCCCTGCACGAGCGCCGGTGCGCTGGCGATCACGCCGGCCACGCCCTGCGGCGCGTGCAGCGCGTGATCGAGCACGATGAGCCCGCCCATGCTGTGGCCGAAGAGGAAGACCGGCCGCCCCGGCGCGAGCGAGGCGGCGAGCGACACGATGGCGGCCGTGTCCTGGCGGTAGTCGGACCAGCGCTCGATGTGGCCGCGCCGGCCGGGCGATCGGCCGAAGCCCCGCAGGTCGGCCGCGCCGACGGCGTAGCCCGAGCCGAGCAGCGCACGGTGCAGGCCGCCGTAGCGGCCCGCGTGCTCGCCGAAGCCGTGGACCATCGCAACGGCCGCCTTGGGGGCGCCCGTCGGCCGCAGCGCCAGGCCGGCGAGGTCGAGCCCGTCGGCGGTCCTGAGAGTGGATTCGGACATGGGAAAGGGGGGCAGTCGTCGAAGCGGGGCTAGACTACATCGTAACGGCCCCCTTCCCGCCCCATGCCGAAGCCGCTCTACCTCCTCGACTCGATCGCCACCGTGGAGCCGTCCATGGCGGGCGCGGTCGTGGTCAGCGGCTCGCACGGCGGCGTCTCGGCGGCGCGCTACGTGCTCGGGATGCCGACCAAGCCCGCGGCGGTCTTCTTCAACGACGCCGGCATCGGCAAGGACGGCGCCGGCATCGTCGGGCTGGCGATGCTCGAGCAGGTGTCGGTGGTGGCCGCCACGTACTCGCACGAGTCCGCCCGTATCGGCGAGGCGGCCGACGGGCTCGACAGCGGCGTGATCAGCCGCGTCAACGGCCCGGCGATCCGCGCCGGGCTGAAGGCCGGCCAGCGCGTGGCCGACGTGGTGGCGCGGCTGCGCGGGAACTGACCCGACGTCCCCGTCCGCGCGCCGCGATTGCGGTGCGTGCGCGCGACTGTCAAGCTCGCGTCCCGCGCATCCGCCATCGAGACCCCGACCATGCCCCGTCCCGTCCGCCGCCGCCTGCTCGCCGCCGCGCTCGCCGCGCCGCTCGCCGCCTGCACCACCGGTGGCGCCGGCGACGACGTGTTCAAGCCCCTGGTCGGCCGCGGCGGCAAGGACGTGATGTGGGTGCCGACGCTGGATGCGCTGGTGCTGCCGATGCTCGAGCTCGCCGAGGTGAAGTCCGAGGACCTGGTGGTGGACCTCGGCTCGGGCGACGGCAAGATCCCGATCTGGGCGGCCCACCGATTCGGCGCGCGCGCGGTCGGCATCGAATACGACGCCGAGCTGTCGGCGCTCGCGCAGCGCAACGCCGAGCGGGCCGGGGTGACCAACCGCGTGCGGATGGTCCACGGCGACATCTTCAAGGAGGACTTCTCGCAGGCGACCGTGCTGACGCTCTACCTCGGCCAGGCGCTGAACCTGAAGCTGCGGCCGACGATCCTGGCGATGCGGCCGGGCACGCGGGTGGTCTCGAACGCGTTCGACATGGAGCTCTGGAAGCCCGACCGCACCGTGCGGCTGCCCGACCAGAACCCGATCTTCCTGTGGATCGTGCCGGCGCGCGTCAGCGGCGACTGGACGCTCGACGGCCTGCCCGGCGGGCCGGCGAGGCTGCGGCTGGAGCAGGCCTTCCAGGAGGTGCGCGGCACGCTGACCGGCGCTGACCGGCGCGAGACCGCCGTCGAGGGCCGGCTCGCGGGCACGCGGCTGGTGCTCGAGGAACGGGGCGTGGAGCGCCCGCGTCGGCTGAACCTCGAGGCCGCGGCCGACGGCCTGAAGGGCGCGGTCGAGACCGATCCGGCGCGGCCGCTCAGCGGCCGGCGCGCGGGCCGCTGACGACCGTCACTTGCGCGGCGCCTTGGGGGCGCCGTGCATCGACATCTCGTTGATGTTGACCCGGCCCATGCCGCCGGGCATCTCCATGTCGCCGGGCTTCCAGCCGGCCGGACACGCACCGGCCCACTTCGCGAGCATCGTGACCTTGCTCTGCGAGACGCCGGCCATCGGCGGCGCGTACTTCACGTCGATCTCGCCCTTGTAGGCCTTGTCGAAGTCGCCGGCGAAGACGCTGCGGCTGGTGGCCACCGTGTTGCCGAACTTGCACTCCGATTCGCCGACCCAGCGGTCGCCGTCGCGGACCAGGGTGTTGCGCGTGCACTGCTGCTGGCCCATGCCCTGGCCCATCCGCTGCAGCTGCGCGTCGGTCTTCTCGTCGATGCAGTGGCGCATCGTCTGCGACGGCGCGTTGGTGACCTGCATCGTGATCTCCCAGAGACCGGGCTTGCGCGCCGGCAGGTCCGCGGCGGCGACCGCGGCGGGGGCGGCGGCCAGGGTGGCGAGGACGATCGGGACCAGGGCGGGGCGGACGGCGGCCATGGGGGGCTCCGGGATCCGTGAACGTCACGGCACTGTAGCGCAGGGGCTCGCGTCCCGCTCGGGGGGCGGCAGCGCGGCGGGCTCGGGTTGACGCCGGTCAAGCCGGCGGTCGGCCCGCCGCGTATCGTGGCCTCGTCGGGGAGCGTCGCGGATGACCGCGCCCCCGGGCGAGGAGGACGAGGGCATGGCCCCGAGACGCAGGATGGCGACCGCCCCGAAGGCGGGTCGACGCACGTCGACGATTCCGGCCGACGGCTTCTTCGAGCCGCCCGAGCTCGACGAGGACGGGACTGCCGAGGCGCTGCGCGAGGCGGCGCTGTTCCTCGACGTGCCGGAATGGGTGGACCCCGAGACCGGCCAGCTCGCCGACGACGAGCTGCACCGATACGAGGACCACTGAGCCTCAGGTCGCAGCGGCGGCCAGCAGGTTGTCGAAGGCCTGCCCGAAGTACGCCTCGTAGCTGTCGCGCTCGACGTAGCCGATGTGCGGCACCGCGAGGACGCGCGGGTGGCGCACCAGAGGGTCGTCCTGCGCCGGCTCGTGCTCGAACACGTCGAGCGCGGCGCGCGCCGGGCGGCCGGCGTCCAGGCCCGCGAGCAGCGCCCCCGGCGCCACCAGGCCGGCGCGCGAGGTGTTGACGAACATCGAGCCCGGCCGCATCGCGGCGAAGTCGGCCGCGCCGATCATCCCGCGCGAGTCCGAGCCGAGCTTCACGTGCACCGTCACCACGTCGGCGCGCGCGAACAGCTCGCGCTGCGACGCGGCCATCGGCACGCCGTCCTGCGCGGCACGCGCGGCCGAGGCGTCGCGGCCGTGGGCGAGCACCTGCATGCCGAACGCGCGGCCGAAGCCCGCCACCAGCCGGCCGATGTTGCCGTAGCCGAGCACGCCGAGCGTGCGGCCGCGCAGCGTGGTGCCGAGCGTGGTCTGCCAGCGGCCCTCGCGCAGCGCCCTGTACTCGGACGCGATCTCGCGCGCGCAGGCGAGGATCAGCGCGAAGGTGAGCTCGGCCGGCGCGTGCGGCGAGCCGGTGCCCGCGACCAGCTTCACGCCGCGCTCGGCGCAGGCCGAGGCGTCGACGTGGGTACCGGCGCGGCCGGTCTGGCTGATGACCCTGAGCGCGGGCAGCCGCTCGATCAGCGAGCGCGGGATGGGCGTGCGCTCGCGGATCAGCACCAGGCCCTCGCGGTCGGCGAGGCGCGCGGCGAGCGCGTCCTCGTCGAGGGTCTCGTTCAGCACCAGCACGTCGTGGCCGGCGAGCTTCGCGAAGCAGTCGAGGGTACGGACCGAGTCCGCGTAGTCGTCGAGGATGGCGATCTTCATGGGGGGCGATGATCGGCGCGCGGCCGGGCGGCCGCAAGCACGGGGCCGCACGGGACCGGGGTCGTTCGCCCGCGGGCCGGGAGCGCGCGACGCGCCGGGGGTCGGTCGTCCGCGGACCGGAACGCGGCCGGGCCCGGCGCAGCCCCCGTCCGTATCATGGACCGATGGAGACCCCCGCCGCCCCCGCCACCCTCGACGCGCTCGTCGCCGACGCGTCCGTCTACGCCTTCGCCGTCCACGATCTCGCGCGCACCCGCTGGAACGCGACGCAGAACGAGGCGAATCCCGCGCGCTTCGACGTGAACACGCTGTCGCACGCACGCCGGCTGCTCGACCATCGCGACCGCTGGATCACGATGCCGAACAACGACACGCTCTACTCGATCGCGTGGATCGACCTGTCGGCCGGGCCGGTGACGTTCGCGTATCCGGCGATGGGCGAGCGCTACTACAGCTTCGCCTTCCTCGACCCGTGGACCGAGAACGCCGCGCTGGTCTCGCGCCGCACGCACGGCGGCGACGCGCGCACGCTGTGGCTCGCGCCGCCGGACTGGGCCGGCGAGGCACCCGCGGGCGTCACTGCGCTGCGGATGGCGGCGAACGACGTCTGGCTGCTCGGCCGCGTGCTGATCGACGGCGCGCCCGACCTGCCCGCGGTGTTCGCGCTGCAGGAGGCGATGCGGCTCGACGCGCCCGCGGGCGCCGCCCGGCGCTGGGCGACCGTGCCCGACGAGCGCGATCCGCGGTCGTTCCTCGCGCTCGCCAACGAGGCGCTCGGCCGCAATCCCGTGCCGGCCCGCGACGCCGCGCTGCTCGAGCGCTGCGCGGCGGTCGGGCTGGCGCCGGGCGCGGTCGACGCCTGGGCGACGCTCGCCGAGCCGGTCCGCGAGGCCTGGGTCCGGGGCATGGCCGAGCTGCGCCAGCGGCTGCGGCCCGGCGACCCCGCGCGCCGCTCGCAGGTCGGCCCGAACTGGTACTCGGGCCTGGACCACATCGGCCGCTTCGGCGAGGACCACGGCTACCGCTCGATGATCTCGCTGCTCGGGCTGGGGGCGCTGCCGCGCGAGGAGGCGATCTACGCGACCTGCGCGCAGACGGCCGACGGCACGCGGCTGGAGGGCGCCACGCCCTGCACGCTCACCGTGCCGGCGGACCTGCCGGTGGGCGCGTTCTGGTCGCTGTCGATGTACCGGATGGAGCCCGATGGCCGCGGCTTCTACGTCGACAACCCGATCGACCGGTACACGATCGGCGACCGGACGACGGGGATCGAGCGCGAGGCGGACGGATCGCTGGTGATCCGGCTGCAGCACGACGCGCCCGCCGATGCGCGCGGCCGCGCGAACTGGCTGCCGGCGCCGGAGGGGCGCTATGTGCTGAACTGGCGGCTGTACGAGCCGGGGGCGTCGCTGATCGATCGCAGCCGGCCGCTGCCCGGGGTCGTGCGGGCCTGAGCCGGGCCGCCGGGCACGCGGCGGCCGGCCGGTCGGCTCAGGGCACCAGCACCTTCACCAGCCACAGGCTGATCGGCGGGAACAGCAGCAGCAGCGTCGTCCGGGTCACGTCGCTCACCAGGAACGGCACCACGCCGCGCTAGCTCCCCCCCATCGGCACGTTCTTCGCCAGCCCGTTGATCACGTAGACGTTGAGCCCCACCGGCGGCGCGATCTGCCCGATCTC
>JBAXJZ010000053.1:0-13125 GCA_037137595.1 Burkholderiales bacterium
CGATCGAGGCCGGCGGGCGCCGCAGGCCGCGGACGTCCGACGGGCCGCGCCGTGCGCCGAGGGGGCGACCGCGCGCCCGTGGTACCGTGCCGCCCGTGCGAACGACACTCGAAACGAACGACCGACCGCTGCGCGCCATCGCGGTGGCGGTGCAGCTGCCCGCCACCTCGGACCGCGAACTCGAGGTCTCCATCGGCGAACTGCGCGAACTCGCGAAGACCCTGGGCTTCCGCGTGGTCGGCACCCTGGTCCAGAAGCGCGCGGGATTCGACCCGACCGGCTATCTCGGCGTGGGCAAGCGGCGCGAGCTGCGCCGGATCGTCGAGCACGGCTTCTACGGCGGTCCGCCCGACGAGGACGAGGACGACGAGGACGATCCGGCCGCGGGCGCCCCGCGCGGCGCGGATCGCGCCAAGCAGGCCCAGCGCTCCGAGGCCGACCCGGAGACCCGCCACGCCGACGTGATCCTGGTCGATCACGAGATCTCGCCGTCGCAGGCCCGCAATCTCGAGATCGACGCCGGCGTCGAGGTGATGGACCGCACGATGGTGATCCTCGAGATCTTCCACCGCCACGCGCGCTCGAACGCCGCGCGCGCGCAGGTGGAGATCGCGCGGCTGCGTTATCTCGCGCCGCGGCTGCGCGAGGCGGCGAAGCTCGCCGGACCGAAGGGGCGCCAGCGCTCGGGCACCGGCGGCCGCGGCGCCGGCGAGACGCAGATGGCGCTCGACCGCCAGAAGATCCGCGACCGCATCGTCGAACTGCAGGCCGACATCGACCGGATGGAGGCCGATCGGCGCACGCAGCGCGCGCGCCGGCAGTCCGGCGTGGGCCTCGCGCGCGTCGCGCTGGTGGGCTACACGAACGCGGGCAAGTCCACGCTGATGCACGCGCTGACCGACAGCGACGTGCTGGTGGCGAACAAGCTGTTCGCGACGCTCGACACCACCGTGCGCACGCTGCACCCGCCGACGGTGCCGCGCGTGCTGGTCAGCGACACGGTGGGCTTCATCAAGAACCTGCCTCACGACCTGGTCGCGTCGTTCAAGTCGACGCTCGAGGAGGCGGCCGAGGCGTCGCTGCTGCTGCACGTGATCGACGCGAGCGACCCGGGCTGGGAGCGGCAGCTGAAGGTCACCGACGAGGTGCTGGCCGAGATCGGCGCGCAGGACGTGCCGCGGATCCGCGTCTTCAACAAGGTCGACGCGGTGGGCGACGCCGAGGCGCAGGCCGCCCGCGCGGGCGTGCTGCGGCTGCTCTACCCCGACTGCATGGTGATGAGCGCGAAGCGCCCCGAGGACGTCTCGCGGCTGCATGCGGCGATCCAGGGCTTCTTCGCGCAGGACCTGGTCGAGGTCGAGCTCTTCCTGCCGTGGAGCGACCAGAAGCTGCGCGGCGAGGTGTTCTCCAGCTGCGAGGTCCTCTCCGAGGAGGCCGACGCCGACGGCGCGCGGCTGCGCGTGCGCGGGGACCTCGCGGCGATCGAGAGCCTGAAGCGGCGCCTGGGCGGCGGCACGGACGCTGCCGACGACTGACCCTCCCCGGACGCGACCGGCGATCCGCAGGCTCCGGGAAGCGCTGCGCGATCAGTCCTCGTCCGGATCCTTCGGCGGCGGACCGGCGAGCCGCGCCCGCCACTGGATCGCCACCGCCGACGCCGCCAGCAGCAGCACCGCGCCGCTCTCGTAGAGCAGGTCCACCGTGCTGATCCCCTTGCCCTGCAGGATGATCAGCCGGCACAGCGCGGTGATCGCGATGAAGATCGCGATCGAGATCGGGATCTCGCGGCTTCGGTAGAACGCGGCCACCATGCCGAGCACCTCGGCGTAGATGAACAGCAGCAGCAGGTCGGTCAGCTTCACCTCGCCGCTCTGCACCATGTGCAGCATCTCCTGGCCGACCGCGAACACGGTGAAGCCCGCGATCAGGATCAGGATCGATTTTTCGGTGGCGAGGATCATGCGGTGGACGTCCAGCATCGGGGACCTCGGGCTGCGGGCGGGCGTCGGGGCCGGCGCCGCGTGTGCGCCACCGCCAGGCCGGACGATGACACGTCGCGACACGCCGCGCTCGGATGACCCACCGCGACCGTTGCCCGTCGCGGCGATCACCGGGCGGGACCTCGCGGTCCACGGCGGATCCTCGCCGGCGCACGGAGCGACGCGACACTTAGGACGCCGATCCGGCCATCCTGAGCAGACGACCGTCGGTGATCGCGATCAACCTGCAGTGACCCGGCGGGCGGTCCGCTCCGGGACCGACGCCCTCAGGACCGCCGCGCCGCGCGCATCCGCCACAGCCCGTGGAGTCCGCTCACCACCTGCAGCGGCCACAGGAACGTGCAGACCACCACCCAGAACGCGCGGCCCTTGAGTCCGTCGGTCAGGTCGGGTCGGCGCGGATCGGGCGGGCCCTCGCCGAAGAGGTGCCGGTGGGGGTAGGTCAGCCAGCCGAACACGGCGCCGGCTGCGAGGAACAGGGGGATCGCATAGGGCTGCACGGCAGTCGTCCTTGAAAGTTGACGCGCCGAAGTGTCACACTAAACTTTCACTACCTGGACAAAACCCCTCCCGCCGACTCGACATGCCGCTCAGGTGCCGGAGAGCCACCCCGCGATCGTCCGCCCGGGCAGCGCCGGTCCGACCGCCGCGGCGAGGTCGCCGGCGGCCATCGCCCGCGCCGCGTCGGCCAGCCCGGCCAGCGCGCGCCGGTAGAGCGCGCCGCCCAGGCTCACCCGCTTCACGCCCGCATCCAGCAGCACCTCGAGCGGCACCGGGCCGGAGGCCGGCCCGATCAGCACGTTGACCGGTTTGGGCGCCACCGCCCGAACCACCGCGCGCACCGCGTCGAGGTCCGGCAGCGCCGGCGCGTAGAGCACGTCGGCGCCCGCGTCGGCGAAGGCCACGAGACGGCGGATCGTGTCGTCCAGGTCCGGCCGGCCGTGCAGGAAGTTGTCGGTGCGGCCGGTCAGCAGGATCCGTCCCTTCGCGGCGCGCGCCGCGGCCGCCACCCGCGCCACCGCCTGGTCGAAGTCGTGGATCGGCCGCTCGGGCCGCGCGGTGGTGTCCTCGATGCCCAGCCCGGCGAGGCCGGCGGCGATCGCCGCCTCGACCGTCGCCACGCAGTCCTCGGGATCCGGTCCGAAGCCGTCCTCGAGGTCGCCGTTGACCGGCAGCCCGGAGACCTGCCCGAGCAGCGCGCCGTTGGCCACCGCCGCCTCGCGGCTCACCGCGGCCACGCCGTCGAGCCGGCCGGCGGCGAACGCGATCGCAAGCGAACTCGTGCCGAGCGCGGCGAAGCCCGCCTCGCGCAGCAGCACCGCCGACGCGCCGTCCCAGGCGTTCGGCATCACGAAGCCGCGCGGCGCGTCGTGCAGCGCCCTGAACCGTTCGTAGGCCTCGACCTGTCGCATCGCCCATCCCCTTTCGCGGCCCTGCCGCTCCGTCCGCGCGACGCGGCGCCCCGGACGCCGCGCTCGCCCCTCACGGCCGCTTGCGCGACCCGTCCTCGTAGACCTCGTCGTCGCGGACGAAGCGCCCCTGCTCGTCCCACTCCCGCTCGCGCACCAGCCGGCCGCGCTCGTCGTGGACCGCTTCGCGCACCGGCCGGCCGCGCTCGTCGACGGTCCGGTGTGCGCCGACCGGCACCGCGCGACCCGATCCCGGGCCGACCATCGCCCAGCGGCCCTCGGCGGCGAGCTGTCCGCCGTCGTGGAAGCGACGCTCGACATAGCCGACGATCCGCGTGCGCGACCCGTCGCCGGCGCCGTCGGCCGCCCGCTCCCAGGTCCGTTCGCGACGCATGCGGCCATTCAGGTACCACTCGGTCTCGCGCTCGGGCAGGCCGTCCGCCCAGCGCTGCTCCCTGAGCGGCGTACCGCGCTCGGTCCAGGTCGCGTCGAGCACCCGCCGGCGGTCGACGCTGACCGTCTCGCGTCGCAGCGTGCCGTCGGCCTGCAGCGCGCGGACCGTCGTCTTCGTGCCCTCGCGCGTCTCGAGCGTCTCGATCGAGCCGTCCTCGCGCAGCGTCTCGCGCCGCACCGGCTCGCCGCGCAGGTGCGTGACGCGCGCCACGACGCGGCCTCGCGCGTGCAGCTCGACCGTGCGCGGGCCGCCATCGTGCCCGCACAGGCGCGCCTCGTCGTCCAGGCGCGGCACGGGGCCGCAGCGCAGGCCCGAAAGCCGGCCGTCGCGATCGTAGTCGTAGCGCGAGAACGCCTCGCTGCGGCGCTCGCCGCCGCCCTCGCCCCAGTGCGCGACGCTCGCCGGCGTGCCGTCCTCGTACCAGCGCCGGTTCAGGCCCACGGTCTCGGCATGGGCGTATCGGCTCTCCTCGACCAGCACGCCCCGGGCCGACCACTCGCGGGCGAGGCCGTCGCGGTTGCCCCGCTCGTCGACCGAGTGCTCGCGGCGCAGCACGCCGGCCTCGTACCAGCGCTGCAGGCCGACGGTCGCGCCGTCGCGGTATTCGACCTCGCGGGCGAGCGCCTTCGTCTCGCGGTCCGCGCAGCGCATCAGCCCGGTCTTGCCGCGGGTGGTGGCGCCGTTGCTCGGATTCACCGGCTGGCCGTCGATCGTGCAGTCGAGGACCTGCGCGCGGACCGGGCCCGCGCAGACGCCCAGGACCACGGCGACCGCGACGGCGCACGCCTGTCGGATCGGATGTGTCATCGTGCGGGTCACTCGGTCCGGTGCCGTCCACGGCGCCGTCGATCGGAGCCGACACTGTCTCGCGACGATCCGCGGCTGTCCATCCGCGAGGCGGGCGTCGCCGACGGCGGCCGGGATCGTGGAATGCGGCGCATCCCGCCCGACGGTCGCTCGCCCGCTTGCGACCCGGCCGATCGCCCCCATCTCACGGCGATCGATCCGTCCGGATCCCCGCCTCGACCCTACGGGAGTGTCCATGCGCCCTGCCGTGCTCGCGCCGTCCCTGCTCCTCGCCGCGATCCTCGCCCTGCCCGCCGCGGCCGCGCCGCTGGGCGAGGTCGACACCGCGTTCAAGCTGATCGGCCCGAACCACAAGGTGGTGATCGAGGCCTACGACGACCCGAAGGTCGCCGGCGTCACCTGCTACGTCTCGCGCGCGAAGACCGGTGGCGTGGGCGGCGCGATCGGCCTCGCCGAGGACAGGGCCGAGGCCTCGATCGCCTGCCGGCAGGTCGGCCCGATCGTCTTCAGGGACGCGGTGGCGAAGCAGGAGGAGGTGTTCAGCGAGCGGCTGTCGGTGCTGTTCAAGAAGCTGCGCGTGGTGCGCGTCGTCGACGCCGAGCGCAAGGTGCTGGTCTACCTCACCTATTCGGACCGGCTGATCGACGGCAGCCCGAAGAACAGCGTGACCGCGGTGCCGGTGGGCGACGCGGCCATGCGCCTGCGCTGACGCGCCGAGCGACGCGGGCCGCACGGTCGGGCTTGATCCAGGTCAACGCCGGCCGCACCCGATCGACCTAAGTTGGGCGGACCCCAGGTCCCGGACGCAAGTGTCCGGCGCATCGGACACCCGCATCGACTCGTCCTCGAGGCCGTATCGATCGGGTCGACAGCGCCCTGTCCCGAGGAGGTCGAATGGATGCTTCCACGACGTACGACGCCATCGTCATCGGCTCCGGCATCGGCGGCATGACCGCCGCCGGCCTGCTGGCCGGCGTCGCGGGTCGCAGGGTGCTGGTGCTCGAGCGGCATACCGAGCCCGGCGGGCTCACCCACGTGTTCCGTCGCGACGGCGCGGCGTGGGACGTCGGCGTGCACTACGTCGGCGAACTCGAGCCGGGCTCGCCGGGACGGGCGTACTTCGACTACCTGTCCGGCGGCCGGCTGCACTGGAACCGGATGCCCGACGCGTTCGAGCGCTTCGTCTACCCGGACCTCGACGTCACGGTCCCGTCCGACCCGGCCGCGTACGAGCGCACGCTGGTCGACGCCTTCCCCGACGAGGCCCCGGCGATCCGCCGGTACTTCGCCGACATCGAGCGGGCGACGAAGTGGGCGACCCTCGGGTTCGTGCGTGCGATGGTGCCTCGCCCGGTCGAGCCGCTGCTGCGCCTCGTGCAGCGCCTGACCGGCCGGCTCGGCACGACGACCACCGGCGACTACCTGGCGAAGCGCTTCCGTTCGCCGCGGCTGCGCGCGCTGCTGGCGAGCCAGTGGGGCGACTACGGACTGCCGCCGTCGCGCAGCGCGTTCGCGATCCACGCGCAGATCGTCCGGCACTACCTGCACGGCGCGTGGTTCCCCGAGGGCGGCGCCGGCCGCATCGCCCGCAGCCTCGAGCCGGGCATCGAGCGCACCGGCGGCGCGATCCGCGTCGCCCAGGAGGTCACGCGGATCCTCGTCGAGGACGGCCGCGCGGTGGGCGTCGAGGTCGTCGACCGGCGCGGCGCGACGCCCTGCACGCGCACCTTCCGCGCACCGATCGTGATCTCCAACGCCGGCGTGCCGGCCACGTTCGAGCGCCTGCTGCCCACCGATGGCGAGATCGGCGCGCGCACCGCGCCGCTGCGTGCGCTGGCGGCGCGGCTGAACGCCTCGGGCCTGTCGGCGGTCACGCTCTACCTGCGGCTGAAGGCCGACGCGCGGACGATCGGCGTGAACGGCGAGAACATCTGGATCAGCGAGACCTTCGACCACGACGACGTCGCCGCGCAGACCCGCGGCCTGCTCGCCGGCGAGCCGCGCGCGGTGTTCGTGTCGTTCCCGTCGATCAAGTCCGGCGAGGACCGCGTCCATACCGCGGAGATCATCGCCTTCACCGAGGACGCGCCCTTCGCGGCCTGGACGGATCGCCCGCACGGCCGGCGAGGCGCCGACTACTCGGCGCTCAAGCAGCGGATCGGCGAGGGACTGCTGCGCGCGGCGGACCGGCGGCTCCCCGGCCTCGCGGACCTGGTCGCCTATGCCGAACTCGCCACGCCGGCGACGATCGAGCACTTCACGGGCCACCCGGGAGGCCGCTTCTACGGGTTGCCCGCAACGCCGGAGCGCTACCGCTCGACCCTGCTCGGGCCGCGCACGCCCATCGAGGGCCTCTACCTGTCGGGCTCCGACGCGGGCTGTCTCGGGATCTACGGCGCGATGATGGGCGGCGTGGGCGCGGCCTGCCAGGTGCTCGGCGCGCGGGGCATGCCGATGATCCGGGCCGCGCTGAAGGCGGGTCCGCCCGCCACGGCGGAGGTCCGCCTGCCCGAAGGCAAGCGGCGGGTCACGCTGCGCGCCAGGCGCGCGCTGACGCCCGACATCTGGCACCTGGAGTTCGAGGTCGACGGCGAGGTCGGCGACTACGCGCCCGGCCAGTTCGCGCGGCTGCATGTCGGCGACGACGAGTGGCGGGACTACTCGATCGCGGGCCTCGACGGGCGGCGGCTGCGCTTCCTGATCGCCACCCGGACCGGCGGCCACGGTTCGCGTTTCGTCCGCGCGCTGCGCCTCGGCGACACGACCGAGATCGAGCTGCCGCTCGGCCGCTACGCGCTCGAACCCGGCGACCGCCGCAAGGTCTTCGTCGCGACCGGCACCGGCCTCGCGCCCTTCCTGCCGATGTTCGAATCCCTCGCGCACCGGGGCGCGCTCCCCTCGGCGACGCTGGTCTTCGGCTGCCGCACGCTCGACGAGGACATCACCCGCGCCTGCGGCACGCTGCCGCCCGAGGTGATCCGCTGCACCAGCCGCCAGGCCGCGCCCGAGGGCGGCGTGAGCGGCCGCGTGACCGACGCGCTCGCCCGGATGGACTTCGAGCCCGAGCGCACCGAGTTCTACCTCTGCGGCTCGTCGGCGATGGTCGCGGACTGCCGCGCGCTGCTCGAGGCGCGGGGGGCCCGGCACCTGCTGGTGGAGGGCTACTGAGCGACGCGTCACGGCAGGCCCGGAATACCCCTGAGATCGCCTCGATCGTGAGAAATTCGTGCGATCGACCGCCACACTATGCGGCAGCGCCGCCGGACGAGCGGCCCGAAGAGGGGAGACCGGATGATCGAATCGCTGATCCGCGGTGCGCTCGCGCAGCGCCTGATCGTCGTCGTCGTGGCCGTGATCCTGTTCGCGTTCGGCCTGCAGGCCGCCCGTGAGCTGTCGCTCGACGCCTTCCCCGACGTCACCAACGTCCAGGTCCAGATCGCCACCGAGGCGCCGGGCCGCTCGCCCGAGGAGGTCGAGCGCTTCGCGACCGTGCCGATCGAGATCGGCATGACCGGCCTGCCGGGCCTGGTCGAGATGCGCTCGCTGAACCGGCCCGGCCTGTCGCTGATCACGCTGGTCTTCACCGACCAGACCGACGTCTTCTTCGCGCGGCAGCTGGTCACCGAGCGGCTGATCGAACTCGGCCCGCGGCTGCCCGAAGGGATCTCGCCGGTGCTGGGTCCGGTGTCGACCGGCCTCGGCGAGGTCTACCAGTACACCCTCGAGCGCCCCGACGACGGATCGCGCCCGCTGACGGTCGAGGAGCTGACCGAGCGGCGCACGGTCCAGGACTGGATCGTGCGCCCGCTGCTGCGCTCGATCGCCGGCGTGGCCGAGATCAACTCGCAGGGCGGCTACGAGAAGCAGTACCAGGTACTGGTCGCGCCGGACAAGCTGCGCTACCACGGCCTGTCGATCCAGCAGGTCTCCGAGGCCCTCGCCAACAACAACGCCAACTCCGGCGGCGGCGTGCTGCGGCGCTCGGCCGAGCAGTACCTGATCCGCGGGCTCGGACTGATCCACGACATCGAGGACATCGAGGAGATCGTGCTGCGCGAGTCGCGCGGCACTCCGGTCTACATCCGTGACGTGGCCGAGGTGCGGATCGGCACCGCGGTGCGAGTCGGCTCGGTCGTCAGGGACGGCGTGACCGAGTCGGTCGGCGGCGTCGTGATGATGCTGCGCGCCGGCAACGCCAAGGAGATCGTCGGACGGATCAAGGCCCGCGTCGACGAGATCAACGCGAAGGACATGCTGCCGGGCGGCCTGAAGATCGTGCCGTACTACGACCGATCGGAGCTGGTCGACTCGGCGCTCCAGACCGTCGGCAAGGTGCTGATCGAGGGCATCGTGCTGGTGGTGGTGGTGCTGCTGCTCTTCCTCGGCGACGTGCGCTCCTCGCTGGTGGTGGTCGCGACCCTGATGCTCACGCCGCTGCTCACCTTCATGGCGATGAACCAGGTCGGCCTGTCGGCGAACCTGATGTCGCTGGGCGGCCTGGCGATCGCGATCGGCCTGATGGTCGACGGCTCGGTGGTGGTGGTCGAGAACGCGTTCGCGCACCTCGCCCGAAGGTCGAGCGCCGGCGAGTCGCGGATCCGGATCATCTTCGGCGCGGTGATGGAGGTCGCGACACCGGTGATCTTCGGCGTCGGCGTGATCATCCTGGTGTTCCTGCCGCTGATGACGCTCGCCGGCATGGAGGGCAAGATGTTCTCGCCGCTCGCGTTCACGATCGCGATCGCGCTAGCCATCTCGCTGGTGCTGTCGCTCACGCTCACGCCCGTGCTCGCCTCGTACCTGCTGAAGCCGAAGCAGGCCGACGGCGACGAGGAGCACGACACCTGGCTCGTGCGCATGCTCAAGCTGCCCTACCTGGCCATGCTGCGGCGCGCGGTCGCCAGGCCGGGCGCGACGATGGCGGCCTCGCTCGTCGCGCTCGCCGCCTCGATGTCGCTGCTGCCGCTGCTCGGAACCTCGTTCATCCCCGAGATGAAGGAGGGTGCGCTGGTGCCGGGCATCAACCGGGTGCCGAACATCTCGCTCGAGGAATCGACCGAAATGGAGATGGAGGCGATGCGCCTGATCATGCAGGTGCCGGGCGTGAAGTCGGCCGTCTCCGGCGTCGGGCGGGGCGAGTCGCCGGCCGATCCGCAGGCGCAGAACGAGTCGACGCCGATCGTGTCGCTCTCGCCGCGCGAGACATGGCCCGCGGGTTGGACCCAGGACACGATCGCCGACGAGATACGCCGGCGCCTCGCCGCGCTGCCGGGCGTGCAGATCGTGATGGCGCAGCCGATCTCCGACCGCGTCGACGAGATGGTCACCGGGGTCCGAGCCGACATCGCGGTCAAGGTCTTCGGCGACGATCTCGCCGTGCTCAAGGACAAGGCGGACGCGATCGCGCGGGTCGCCGCGGGCATCCGCGGCGCGCAGGACCTGCGGGTCGAGCGCATCACCGGCCAGCAGTATCTGCAGATCGCCATCGACCGGCGCGCGATCGCCCGCGCCGGGCTCAACGTGAGCGACATCCACGACGTGATCGAGATGGCGATCGGCGGCAAGGTCGCCACCGACGTGTATGAAGGCGAGCGCAGGTTCGGCACCGCGGTGCGCCTGCCCGAGCAGTTCCGCGACGACATCGAGTCGATCCGCCAGCTCGTCGTCAGCGGATCGAGCGGCGCGCAGATCCCGCTGTCGCAACTCGCCCGGATCGAGGAGGCGGAAGGCCCCGCGCAGATCAGCCGAGAGCTCGGGCGCCGCCGCGTGGTCGTCGGGATCAACGTCTCGGATCGCGACCTCGGCGGCTTCGTGGCCGAGCTGCAGCAGAAGATCGCCGCCGAGGTGCCGATGCCGCAGGGCTACACGCTCGAGTGGGGCGGCCAGTTCCAGAACATGGAGCGGGCGATGTCGCACCTGTCGGTGATCGTCCCGATCACCGTCGCGTCGATCTTCTTCCTGCTGTTCCTGCTGTTCCGCTCGGTGAAGACGGCGTCGCTGATCATCCTCGTGCTGCCGTTCGCCTCGCTGGGCGGGGTGATCGGGATGTTCTTCTCGGGCGAGTACCTGTCCGTGCCGGCGTCGGTCGGATTCATCGCGCTCTGGGGCATCGCGGTGCTCAACGGCGTGGTGCTCGTCAGCTACATCCGCGACCTGCGCACCCGGGGCATGGCGGTCGCCGAGGCGGTGATCGTCGGCGCCCGCATGCGTTTCCGCCCGGTCATGATGACCGCGACCGTCGCCGGCCTCGCACTGATCCCGTTCCTGTTCGCGACCGGGCCGGGCTCCGAGGTGCAGCGGCCGCTCGCGGTCGTCGTGATCAGCGGTCTGGTGAGCTCGACGCTGCTGACCCTCGTGGTGCTGCCGGCGATCTACCGGTGGTTCGACGACGTGCCGTCCGAGGCGCCGCAGGCGGGCGACGTGCGTGTGGCGCCCGTCACGCCTTGAGCCGGTACCCCGTCCGGAAGATCCAGGTCACCACGCCGAGCGCCGCGGCGAGGAAGAGCGCGGTCACGCCGAGGCTGGTGGCCACGCTCACGTCCCCCGCACCGTAGAAGCTCCAGCGGAACCCGCTCACCAGGTAGACCACCGGGTTGAACAGCGCCACCGTCTGCCAGAACGGCGGCAGCATCTCGATCGAGTAGAAGGTGCCGCCCAGGAAGGTCAGCGGCGTGACGATCAGCAGCGGCACCACCTGCAGCTTCTCGAAGCCGTCGGCCCAGACGCCGATGATGAAGCCCACGAGGCTGAAGGTCACCGCCGTCAGGACCAGGTAGCCCAGCATCCAGAACGGATGCTCGATGCGCAGCGGCACGAACAGCGCCGCGGTGCCGAGGATGATCAGCCCGATCAGGATCGACTTGCTCGCCGCCGCCCCGACGTAGCCGATCACGATCTCCATCGCCGAGACCGGCGCCGACAGCAGCTCGTAGATCGTGCCGCTGAAGCGCGGGAAGTAGATGCCGAACGACGCGTTGGAGATGCTCTGCGTGAGCAGCGACAGCATCACCAGCCCCGGCACGATGAAGGCGCCGTAGCTGACGCCGCCCACCTCCGGGATCCGCGAGCCGATCGCCGCGCCGAAGACGATGAAGTAGAGCGAGGTGGAGATCACCGGCGACAGGATGCTGCCCATCAGCGTGCGGCGCGTGCGCGCCATCTCGAAGCCGTAGATCGCGCGGATCGATTCCAGGCTCAGGCTCATGCCGCCTCCTTGCGGACCAGGTCGACGAAGATGTCCTCCAGCGAGCTCTGCGTGGTGTGCAGGTCCTTGAACGCCAGGCCCGCTTCGCCCAGGCGCCGCATGACGCCCACCATGTCGAGCTCGGCGCTGCGGGTGTCGTAGGTGTAGTGCAGCTCGGTGCCGTCGGCCGAGCGCTCGAGCGCGAGGTCCGCGAGCTCGGCCGGCACCTGCGCGATCGGCGCGCGAAGCTGCAGCGTGAGGCGCTTCTTGCCGAGCTTGCGCATCAGCTCGACCTTGTCCTCCACCAGGATCAGCCGCCCCCTGCTGATCACGCCGACGCGGTCGGCCATCTCCTCGGCCTCCTCGATGTAGTGCGTGGTCAGGATGATGGTCACGCCGGTGTCGCGCAGCCCGCGCACCAGCTGCCACATGTCGCGCCTCAGCTCGACGTCCACACCGGCCGACGGTTCGTCGAGGAACAGCACGCGGGGCTCGTGCGCGAGCGCCTTGGCGATCAGCACCCGCCGCTTCATGCCGCCCGAGAGGGTTCGCAGCCGGGCATCCTTCTTGTCCCACAGCGACAGCGAACGCAGCACGCGCTCGATGTGCGCCGGATCCGGCGGCCGGCCGAACAGGCCGCGGCTGAAGCTGACCGTGCCCCACACCGACTCGAACGCGTCGTTGGTCAGCTCCTGCGGCACCAGGCCGATCAGCGCGCGGGCGGCGCGCCAGTCGCGGACGATGTCGTGGCCGTCCACGGTCACGGTGCCGCCGGTGGCGCGCACGATCCCGCAGACGATGCTGATCAGCGTGGTCTTGCCCGCGCCGTTGGGCCCCAGCAGCGCGAAGATCTCGCCCTGGCGGATCGAGAGGTCGACGTCGGCGAGCGCGCGGTGCCCGGAGGCGTAGGTCTTGGAGAGCTTCGAGGCGGTGAGGATGTCGGCCATGACCGAAGCATAGACCGGTCGGCGACGGCGATCGCCGTCGGACCGTCAGGCGTCGAACAGGTCGTCGAAGCCGAGATCGAGGTCGGGATCGAGGTCGTCGCCCGGCCCGGCCTCGGCGACCAGGTCGTCCGCGGGGACCGCGCCGGGATCCGCGCAGGCTGCGCCCGTCGCCGAGGCGAGCGCCCGCGACGCCTGCACGAGGAACGGCGCCGCGAGCGCGCTGGCCGCGACGGCGCCCGCGATCGCGCCGAGCAGGCTCGGCACCGCCCAGCCCGCGACGCCCGGTCCGGCGCCGAACAGACGCGCCAGCAGGCCCGGCTGGCGC
>JBAXJZ010000054.1:0-13100 GCA_037137595.1 Burkholderiales bacterium
ACCCCGACGCGGTCAGGCCACGCCTTGGCGCGCGTGCACCGCCCCCGCCGGCCGCGCGCCCGCCGCATCGCGCGCGTCCTCCGCGTCGCCGTCGGCCGCGACGCGGATGCGGTCGCGGCCGTCGCGCTTGGCACGGTAGAGCGCGAGGTCGGCCCGATACAGCAGGGCGTCGGCGGTGGATTCGGGCCCGGCGAGCGCGACGCCCGCCGAGACGGTGACCGAGAGCCCCGGGGCGAACTCGTCCCACGGGTAGGCGGCGACGGCCTCGCGCAACCGCTCGGCGACCAGCGTCGCGCCGTCGACGCCGCCGGCGCTGGGCAGCACCACGAGGAACTCCTCGCCGCCCCAGCGGCCGATCCGGTCGCTCACCCGCAGCGTGCGCGACGCGATGGTGACGAATCGGCGCAGCACGTCGTCGCCCACCGGATGACCGAACCGGTCGTTGACCGTCTTGAAGTGATCGAGGTCCACCAGCGCGATCGCGAGCGGTTCACCCTGCGGATCGGCCTGGTCGACCGCGGTCTCGAGTGCCGCCATGATCGCGCGCCGGTTCAGCGCGCCGGTCAGCGCGTCGCGCATCGCGAGCCGCTCGAGCCGGCCGGTCGCGTCGGCGAGCTCGCGGCCGCGCTCCACCAGTTGCCGGCGCAGCCGCGCCCCGTACAGGCCGAGCAGCGCGCACCGCCCCAGCGACAGCGAGATCCAGACCACCGAGAGCGTCGCCTGCATCGGCGAATCCGCCGGGACGGCGACCGCAGCGCCGTGGGTGGCGAAGACCCAGCCCAGCCCCACCGTGATGCCGGCCCAGGCGAGCAGCAGCTGCGTCGGCGGCAGCCGCAGCGCGGCGAAGGCGAACACGATGAAGAGCGCGGCGGCGAGCGGCGTGGCGACCGCGGGCGAGGCCGCGGCCGCGCCCAGCAGCACCGTCGAGGCGACCACCAGCTGGGGCAGCGCGAGGAAGCGGTCGCGGACGCGACGGTTCCAGCCGCGCGCGAACACGATCCCGAAGAGGGCCGTGTAGACCACCCCGCCGCCGGCGACCGTCCAGAGCGCGCCGGCCGCGTCGACGCCGGCCACTGAGCGCAGCAGCGCGAGCAGCGCCACGTCGACCGCCCAGCTGCCCGCGCAGGCGACGAGCATCCGCTGCGGCGACGTGTCGCGCGCGACCGCTCGCACGTCCGCGTGAGCCCGCGCCTGGGCGCGTACGCGGTCGAGGCGTCGTCGATGGGTCTCGTTCAGGGGCGCGCTCATTCGAAGGGTGTGGACGCGCAGGCCCGCCGGCGGTCCGGCGGAAGCGATCCGACGACGGATGGTCTACAGCCGGGCAGGCCCCGGTCGAGGGCCGATCGCCGACCGGACGCGCCCGCCGGCCGAGCGGAGACCGTGCGAAACGGTCCTCCACGTTCCCGCGGAGACGGTCAGGCGAGCGGGCGAGCAGCCTCGACGACCACGTGACGGCCTTCGCGCCGCACCTCGGGCTCGAGCCCGAAACGCCGCAGCAGCCGGCAGACCGTCTGCGGCGACTGCCAGCTCTCGTAGCGGCCGTTGAACCAGGGCAGCACGCGCCCCGTGGCGGTCAGCAGCGCGCCGTTGGCCAGGATGTAGAGCACGTGGGCGATCCGCACCGGATGGCGGGCGCGCAGCGCGTCGCGCAGGTAGCCCTGCACGGTGCGCCGCTCGTGCAGCGTCAGCCACGCGCGCCCGCCCGGCCGCAGCACCCGTGCCATCTCGCGAAGCGCCCGCGGCACGTCGGTGTACGGCAGAGAGACGCGGCAGATCACCAGGTCCGCGCTGGCCCCGGCGAACGGCAGCCGTTCGGCCGAGGCCACCGCCAGCCGCAGCCGCTCGCCGTGCGCCGCGAGCCCGTGCCGCACCGCCGTCTCGTCGACATCGATGCCCCAGAGCTCCAGGTCGGGCGACTCGAGCGCCAGCAGCGTCTGGCCGATCCCGCAGCCCACGTCGACGATCGTGCGGTCGTTCTCGCGCAGCACGGGCAGCACACGACGCGCGTCCGAGCGGTCGAGCGCGATGCGCAGTTCCTCGAGGTGGTAGGCCAGGTGTTCGCCCATGGGCGGCGGCGGGTCGATGCGGCGGCCGGTCGGCGCGGTGGCGGAATCCTCGCAGGGACGGCCGGCCGATCCGGGGAGTCCGGACGAGGCACAAGGGCATTGGGCGCCGAGCGGCCGCGCGGCGCCGACCGGCCCGGGCGGTCAGCGCGCCTCGGCGCCGTAGAGCACGCCCGCGACCCGCCCCCACCGGAAACGCAGCGTGGCCGGCAGGTAGCCCGGACCACGATCGTAGACCCACTCCTCGACCTGCTCGCAGCCGGGCACGAGGCCGACCCACGGACCGGCGCCGGTCACCGCCACGCCGCGCTGCCAGGCGGGTACGCAGACCGTGTCGCGCCAGCGCGGCTCGCCGCATTTCTGCAGCACCGAGAGTCGCGAGTCGCCCTCGACCGCGAAGCCGCCGGCGCAACGCAGCTGCTCGGCGCGGACCGGCGCCCACGCAGCCAGCAGCCCCCCGGCGGCGAGGCCGACGACGAGCGCGCGGAACAGGGATCGGACCATCGTGCGGCGGTGCGGTCGAAATGACGCCCCGACTCTACCGCGTCGCGCGCTCAATCGCGCAGCAGTCCCAGCGCACGCGCGGACCGGTCGCGATAGGGCCGGCAGTCGAGCGGGATCCGCGCCTCGTCGCCCGCGCAGGTGTACACCGCCTCGCGCGCACCGCCCCGCGCGGGCACGCGGAACACGTAGATGCCGCCCCGCGGCGTTCGCGCGCCGAGCATCGCGTCCGCCAGCGGCGCGGGCAGCGGCTCACCGATCCGCTCGCCGATCCACCGCAGCAGCCAGCGCGTGCCGCCCTCGTGCAGCGCCGGCCCCGACTCGCCGGGCGCATAGACGCCGTGCACGTGCAGGAAGGTCGTCGCGCCCGAGGCCTCGGGATCCGCCAGCCGCCGCGTCGATCCCGCGAGGAAGATCGAGGCGCAGGCCGAGATGCAGTAGCCGCGCGCGACGGTCGCGAGGCCGCGCTCGCGGACCAGCGCGCCGGCCTCGACCACCACCTTGCGCCCCCATTCGAACGCGCCGGGCGAATCGACGAACTCCAGCGTGGTGACCGATGGATTCGCGTCGAGGAGCGCACGCAGCTTCGCCACGCCTGCGACGTCGACGCGCCCCGTCCAGCGCACGAGCTCGGGCGCACGCAGCTCGAGCTGCCCGGGACCACGGCGTGCGGGGTCGTCGAAGGCCTGCAGGTCGGTGGCGAGCGCGACCGTCAGCGCGGCGGCGAGCCGGAGCGCCCGATCGGCACCGTGGCGGCCCCGCTCGCGCGGGGTCAGCGCGACGCCGGACGCCACTGGTTCGCGCGCTCGTTGCGCGCCGCGAGCGTCGCGGTCTCGTCGATCCGCCTCGCACGCGTCTCGGCCTTCTTCGCCTGCACGATCCATTCGAGGATGCCGCGCTTGACCGAGCGGGGGAACGCATCGAAGTGCTCGGCCGCGCCCGGCCGCTGCGCGAGCGCGGCGGCGAGGTCGGGCGGGATCTCCAGCGCCTCCACCGCGTCGAGCTTCGACCAGGTGCCGTCGCGCTTCGCCGCCTCGACCTTGGCGAGCCCCGCCGGCGCCATCCGGCCCGCCGCGAGCAGGCGCTCGATGCGCGCCTTGTTCGGTGCCGACCAGCCGGTCCCCGGCTTGCGCGGCGCGAACCACAGCATCGACCTCAGTTCGTCGAGCGTGCGCGGCTTGCTGTCGATCCAGCCGAAGCACAGCGCCTCCTCGACCAGCGCGTCGTAGTCGACGCGCGGACGGCCGCTCGCCACCTTCCAGCTCACCACCCAGACCCCCGCGTCGCGTGCATGGTGCCTCGACAGCCAGGCCCGCCATGCCGCGCGCGTCGCGGGATGGATCGCGTCCGGCGGCAGGTCGTCCGACGCCGCCATCGGCTCAGGCGACGCGCGCCGTGAGGATCAGGCGGAGGCCGAGCCCGACCATCACGACGCCGGCTGTCCGGTCGATCGAGGTCTTGAAGCCGAGGTAGGTGCGCCGCGCGGTCGAGCCCGACAGCGTCCACGCGACGAACGCGTACCACGCAGCCTCGATCGCGAACACCGCGACCAGCAGCACGACGGCCGTGGCCGGCGAGATCGGCCCGGGCAGCAGCGCCGCGAACACGCTGGCGTAGACGATCGCCGTCTTCGGGTTGCTGAGCTGCGTGTACAGCCCCTGCCGGAACGACGCGGCACGCGATTTCGCGGCGGCCGTCCCCTTCGCGGCCACCTCCAGCGGCGAGCGCGCCCCGCGGAAGATCAGCCAGCCGAGTCGCGCGAGCCAGAGACCGCCCGCGACCTTCAGCACCACGTAGAGCGCGGGCACCGCATGAAGCACCGCCTGCAGGCCGAGCAGCGCGGCCAGCGCGAAGGCGGCGCCGCCCAGGCCCATGCCGAGCGCCGCGGCCAGCCCGTGGGCGCGCGACACCGAGACCGCCTCGCGGGCGACCATCAGGAAGCTCGGCCCCGGGCTCACCACCCCGAGCGAGAGGGCGCCGACGACGGCGAGCACGGGGAGCAGGTCGGTCACGGATCGCGGCTGGGGTTGGGGTTGGGGAGCACGCGATCTTCGCACGCCCCGACGCCCGGTCCGACAGCGACACGTCACGCCTTCGGCAGTCGCGACGCGCCCGACCGTGCGCACGCGGTCGTACGCCTGATCCCGACCGCCCTGACCCGACGTCGTTCGTACATCGCGCAGGCGAGTCACCCCTTCTTGCCCTACAGGGGCGCGAAAAGCGACCGCATCCCCGTACTCCGTACGAGTACCCGTGCGCCTTACCGTCCCGTAAGGAACTCGGCGCCGGACGCGCGCATCATGTCGGATGACCGACAAAAAGAGGCTCGCCCCACCGGGCGAGCCGCGGAGCGTTCCGATGGGTTCCTCGCCAGCCAGTACCTACCGAGCCGTCGCCTACGTCGGCGCGAGCGTCGTGGTGCTGAGCGGTCCGGCGGACACGGCCCTCGACGACGAGGCGCTGATCAGGCTGGGGTTCGAGCTCGCACGTCGCGCCGGGCTCAGCGTGAAGGCCGAGGACCTGAAGATCGTCGAGGTTCCGGCGAACCGGGACTGAGGCCCTGCGGGCGGTCCCGCCGTCCGGACCCGATTCGAGACGGCGGCGCCGGCCGACCCGGGCCCCGCCGTCGTTCAGGGATGAGCGGGCGCGGGCGGCGGCAGGCGCCCGCCCTCCACCTGCGCGATGAACGTCGCCACCAGCGCGTTGAACGTGGCCGGTTCCTCCAGGTTCACCGCATGCCCCGTGGCCGGTACCACCGCGAGCTGCGCGCGCGGCATCACCCGCTTGAGGAACAGGTTCGGCGCCAGGCACGGTACATCCTCGTCGCCGACGATCAGCAGCGCCGGCACCTCGCAGCGGCGCAGCCCGTCCTCGAACGCGTAGACCGTCGGGCGGCCGCCCTGGTAGCGCTGCATCGTGAGGCCCGAGCCCGGGCCCGAGTGCTCGCGCAGGTGGTCGACGAAGTCCTGCCAGCCGCGCGGGTCCTTGTGCTTGAGCTGGATCCGCGTGGGGCCGTGGCCGATGTCGTGCGACGGACCGTCCATTCCCGCGTCGATCATCCGCTGCCCGGTGACGCGGCACTCCTGCCGCCAGGCCGCCAGTTCAGCCTCGGCCAGGATCGATCCCGACCCGGCCGCCGACGGCACGATCGACAGGCATCGCTTCGGATACGCGAGGGCGAACGCCAGCGCCGCATAGCCGCCCATGCTCAGGCCGACGACGTGCGCCCGCTCGACGCCGGCCGCGTCCATCACCGCGAGCAGGTCGTCGCGCGCCTGCTCCCAGCCGTACTGCGCGGCATCGGCAGGCACCTCCGAGGGCGGGTAGCCGCGTGCGTTGTAGCGGATGCACCGATGGCCGCGCGAGAAGAATCGCACCTGCGCCTCCCACTCCCGCAGGTCCGAGCCGAACTCGTGGGCGAACACGATCGGCGTGCCGTGGCCGACCTCCTCGTAGTGGATCCGGGCGCCGGCGGCCTGGGCGATGGGCATCGGGGTCTCCTCGTGTCGTGTACGCAGCGTGGCCGCAGTGTAGGTCAGCGGCGGCGCGCGACGCCCCTCGCCCGCACCGGTCGCGGACCTCGGCTCACGCCCCGACGGGCGTGCACAGCTCGATCAGGCAGCCGTCGGGCGCCCGGACGTACGACACGACCTGCCCCCACGGCTTGCGCGACGGCGGCGCGAGCTCGGACGCCCCCTGCGAGAGCGCCGCGGCGTGGGCGGCGCCGACATCGTCGGTGACCAGCCCGATCTCCATGCCGAGCGGCCGGGCCGAGTCGCTCGCTCGCACGTGGCCGCCCGCGAAGTTCGCCTCGCCGAGGTCATGCGCGGCGAAGGCGAGCGTGGTCGATCCGGTGTCGAGTTCGCCGTAGGTGCCGGACTCGTGCAGGAAGCGCGTCTTCAGGCCGAACGCCCGCTCGAAGAACGCGAGCGAGGCCGCCACGTCGGGCACGTAGAGGATGGTGTAGCCGAGCTTCATGGTTCACTCCATGGAGGACGGGATGGTACCGGGACGGCCGCCACCGATCCGCCGCAGCAGCTCGATCGAGGCCTCGACCTCGACCTTCCTCACCGCGACGCTCTCGATGTTGCAGCCGATGGGAATCCCCTTCTCGTCCGCGAACGCCTTCAGTTCCCGCCAGTTCCGCTCGCAGCAATCGACCGAGCGCTGCAGGATGTCGTCCGAGTGGATCAGGTCGTTCTCGAGCCACCTCGGGATGCTGATGCCCAGCCACTTCATGAAGCGCAGCGTCTTCTCCGACCCGCAGGGCGTGAGCGTGAAGACGATCGGCACGAGCGGCAGGCCGTGCTCCCGCCCGTGGTAGTGGCAGTCGGACAGCAGGTCCTTCGAGGCCTCGACGTCGTACACGCCCTGCGACACGAAGAACGAGCAGCCCTGCGCGATCTTCTCGAACACGCGCAGGTGCTCCGTGCCCTTGGCCCGGTGCCGCTCCGGGATGGTCACGCCGCCGAGCAGCGCTTCGCTGCCGAGCTCGCGCCGCAGCGCATAGGCCTCGCCCATCGACATCGTCACCGCCTGCGAGACCGAGGCCGCGCCGACGAACACGGTCAGCTCCCGATCCGGCTGCAGCCCGGCGAGGAAGGCCGACAGCTCGGACCGGCCGTACTTGCCCACCGCGCGATAGACGATCCGGGGGACCGGCAGCGAGGACAGATGGTCCCGCCCGTAGGCGAGCCCGTCGGTGGTCTCCATGTACGGGAACGGGCGCGCCTCGCTCGTCCGCGAGGCCTCGTCCTGGATGTCGTAGAGCACGAGCCCGTCGATGCCGGTGCCCTCGAGCCGCCTTGCCTGGAGCTCGGCGATCTCGGCCATCTTCTCGGGCTCCGTGCCCCGCCTCGGCGGCACCAGCCCGTACAGCACGATGCCGCTCTCTCGCGCCCGGATCCTGTCGATCAGCATGGTCCGTTCCCTTCGTGGAGGCCGGCCCGTCGGGCGGGCGGCCGATCGACGCGATGATGCCGGATACCGGATGCCGCCCGGGCGCCTCGGCTCAGGCGTCGCGCACGTAGGCGGGCGCGGACGGATGGGTGGTGTGCAACGCGCCGTAGCGCGTGGTCGACGGATAGTATTCCGCGGCGAACTGGACCTTCGACGCGGCCTCCTCGCCGGCCACCGAGGCGATCATCGCCAGCGCGGCGTCGATCCCCGCCGACACCCCCGCGGCGGTCCAGATCCGATCCGTCTGCACGTAGCGCTGCTCGACGACGGTCACGCCAGGCATGCCCCGCAGCCGCTTGAGCGTGCTCCAGTGGGTGGTGGCCTGCTTCCCGGCGAGCAATCCGGCCGCCTGCAGCAGGAACGCGCCCGTGCAGACCGAGAGCACCGCCTTGCACGTGTGCCCGCGCGCGGCGATGAAGCTCACGAGCCTGGCGTTGTCGACCTCGGTCCGCGTGCCCTGCCCTCCAGGCACGACCAGATAGTCGAGAGGCGGGCAGTCGTCGAAGCCCACGTCCGGATTGACCGACAGCCCCTTGGCGCAGCGCACGGGTGCCTTGTGCTCGGCCACCGTCAGGCACCCCGGGCCGTCCGCCACCTGGTGCCACATGCCGAACATCTCCCAGGGACCGACGAAGTCGAGTTCCTCGACGTCGGGAAACAGCAGGATGCCGACGGTCATGATGCCTCCAGTGCCCGATCGGGCGGTCGATGGGTCGACGGATGCGCCCGCTCGGCGCGGACGTGCGGGCGACGGGTCAAGCATCGGCGCGGCGGGACAGCGCCAGGCGCACCGCCAGGCCCACCATGACCACGCCACTGCACCGATACAGCCCGACGAGCGCCGCCGGGCGCGCCTGGAACCAGGACGAGAGCCTACCCGCGAAGACTGCCACCGGCCCCTTGATGAGGAAGGTGAGCGCCGCGAAGAGCAGCCCGAGGACACAGATCGTCAGGGTCGGATGCGTCGCGCCGGAGCCGACGAACTGCGGCAGGAACGCGAAGAAGAAGACGGCGATCTTCGGGTTGCTGATGTTCGAGACCGCGCCCGTGAGGAAGAGACGCATCGGGGACTGCGGTGAGGCGGCGGCCGTCTGAAGCTGAGCGGCGCGGGTGAGCAGCAGCTGGATGCCGAGGTAGAGCAGGTAGGCCGCGCCGACGAACTTCAGTGCGGTGAAGAGCCACTCGGACGTACGCAGCAGCGCGCCCAGGCCCAGGGTGGCCAACAGCGTGTGGCCCACCAACCCGACGCTGACGCCCGCCGCGGTGGTGACGCCGGCCTTCACGCCGTGCGCGAGCGACTTCGACATGACGAGGATCATGTCCTGTCCGGGCGTGGCGATGACGACCACGGAGGCGATGAGGAAGAGGGGCCAGTGTGCGTCGATCATGGGGTGCGGGGGGGTCTGATGTCCGGGTCACGTCGCGCCACGATGTGACTCGGCTTGCACGAATCGGCGGGGCTCAGCCCTGTCCTGCCGGGCCGTCTACATGGAGACATGGACTGCGCGCCCGCCATTGCGATGACGTGTCCAGCCGACCAGTACGCAGACGACGCCTCCGACCAGAAAGCCGACCGGGACGAGCCAGAACGACGTTTCCCCAGGAAGATACACAGGTCCGGGGTTGGCTGGATCGGTCAATGCCGCGACACGCGAGCCGACGCGCGCCTCCGCCGAATTGATGGAGCGCGCTCTCTGAGTCTCGTGATGCGGCACCTCGACGAGCACGTTGCGACGCCAACCCAGCCCCGGATGGCTGGGTTGAAGCTCCGCATCCACGACGCGCACGGTGTGTTCCGGCCATGTGGTCAACGCAACGAGTGGCTCGAGGCCGGCCCACAGTCCCACGGCGAACCAGGCGATGCCAAGCGCGATCAGGATCCGATTCAGCATGTCCGGGCGTCGCCGGTCGCCGCGTTCGAGTGCGGGCCGAGGCCTGACGCCTGTGCCGCGCTAATCAAGGCCGTTGTGCCACGGGTTTCGAACGCCTGTGCAATGCGGTCCTGCGCGGCTCGAAGAGGGTCCAGCTTGAACCCTGTGCAGCCAGCCACCGGTTCGTAGAGCGGACGCACGCGCAGTTGCCCAACGTTCGAGTTACCCCGACCGCGGAGGCAGGTGCTGTAGCGAGTCGGGGGTTGAGCGAGGGGTTAGGCGTCACTGGCGGTCGAGCGGCCTGCAACCGGAAAGGTGAACATCACGAAGGGAGCAGGGTCCTTGACGCCCCCGGCTTTGGCGTACAAGGCTTGGGCGCGAGCATTCTCGGGTTCGGTTGCGGTCCAGGCCTCTGTGCAACCCAAGCTAGCGGCTCGTTCCAACAGGGCGGCAAGCAGGCGCTTCCCGATGCCTTGCCCTCCAAACGCTTCCGCCACTCCTACCTCGTTGATGAACATCTGAGGCGCCTTGTCTGGGTGGACATAGTGAACAGCACTTGCCATGCCAACTACGAGGCCGGTCTCCGTGACCGCAACCGCGATGTGATGTCGCGGATCGTCCAGGAACTCGCGAGAGAACTCCTCGACGGGCTCGTCATCGAAGACGTCCGGAGAAACTGCGGAAAGCACCGATTGCTCGTCGGGGCCCAAGATGCGGACTGTGATCACAGTGTGAGGTGCTTTGTGACGCCTAACGCCTACGTTGACCGGCGGCTTGCGCAGCCTGGGCCGGAAGGGACCATGCGCAGGCCCTGGAGGTCCAGGCTGTGCAAGCTGTCCGGCTGAAGTTCAAGTTAGGCCCCACCGCTGGCACGGCGGACTTTGCGGCTGACGTATTGCTTTAGCACCACGTCGATCCGCGACTGCCAACCTTCGCCCGTTGCCTTGAAGTACTCAAGCACCTCCGGGCTATAGCGAATTGAAACCAGTTGCTTTTTATTCGGGGACGGCGGCCTTCCGCGGACGGCCCGAATCGGAACCATCGCGGCCAACTGCACTGGCGTGAGCGGTTGAGCGTCAGGGTCATTCTTTGCAGCGGCAGTGATGACCCGGTCTTCTGCAACCGTGGGCATTCTGATTGCGGCACGTTTAGATGGCTTGGACATCGTGCTTTACCTCTCGTCGGTTAGCGCGCCGGAGGCTGATGATCCGCCTGACCCGGCCGCGATCCACAAACGCCACGAAGTAAAGGATTCCTGTCTTCGGGCGAGCGCGATCATGCGCGTCTCACCATAGTCCTCACGGTCATCGACCCACACCAGCGCGTCATCCCAATCGAGCTCGGCCGCGAGAGCCAGCGACAGTCAGTGCTTGGACTGGTTCAGCTGATCCTTGTTCGGGTCGAAGTCGATCTGCACTATTTACTGTAGCTACACCATATCTGCGCGTCAAGCACGCCCAAACCTCGCGGACTCGCTGGGCCTAACGCTGCGTTGACCGGCAGCTTGCGCAGGCCGGCCCGGAAGGGACATTGCGCAAGTCCCTGTAGGGCCGGCCTGCGCAAGCTGTCCGGTTGAACTTCAAGTTAGGCCTCCGAGCCGGGTTCGGGTGAAGTCCCGGCTGGCCTTGCAGCCTTCCACCACGCAAACGCTACGGCAGGAGGAAACAAAAGGAACCAGAGCCAGTTTCCCGTCGTGAGGAACAGTACGAAGGCTGCGAACCCACCGATGCCTCCGCCAACTATCGCCGCGATCCACGTACTACTTGTGCCCTCAACTGCATCTCGGTTCATCAGCCCGCCCCTCGCCACAAATCCACGACGCAACTCGCTGCGTTCAAGGACGCGATCGACGCCGCGCCACGGCTCCCTTATAGCGCCACTCGAAGATGAGCCACATACCGACGCCAAAGAAAACACCACCCACAACGCTCCAGACCAATTGATCAAGGGCTAAGCCGGCACGGATTCCCTCAGTCGCCGTGAAGTGAACCTGAGCAAGCCGATAGAGAAACACTCCACCACCGTAAATTGCGGCGCCCCAGAGCATCACGAATCTAACCGCGCCCTTCTGACGTATCCGCTCCCATTTCGCAAACTCGCTATCCGTCATGGGCTGGGCCTAACTTGAATGTAGGTTGACCCAACTCTACTAACCCCCGCCCCTAAGTCCAATAACCACGATGGGCGTCGGCCCGGGCAACCCGATGGACAGCCGATTCCGCCGCCCGTGCCGGCTGTCATCGCCAACGGCTGTCCGCATAACTCCACGACCGACCGAAACAGCCCCACTCACCCACCCGCGACCCCTCTCCCCTACGCCGTTCGTCTCAGCCATCGGTTGCCCTTGAGAACGCCGCGCTTCCGTCGGATACTGGTTGCATGTACAGTACATCCAGGCCAGCGAACGCGCCCAGACCCGCTCTGCAGTCCACCCGGCTGCTGGACCAGGTCCGTGAGCGCGTCCGCTATCTGCACTACAGCCTGCGCACGGAGCAGGCGTATCTGCTCTGGATCCGGGCATTCATCCGCTTCCACGGCCTGCGGCATCCGCGCACGCTCGGCGGCGCGGAAGTCGAGTCGGTCCTGAACGCGCTGGTCAACGACCGCAACGTCTCGGCCTCCACGCACAGGCAGGCGCTGTGCGCGCTCCTCTTCCTGTATCGGGAGGTGCTGGATCAGGACCTGCCCTGGATGCAGCAGATCCAGCGTCCGGCGGTGCGCAAGCACGTGCCGGCAGTGCTCACGGTCGCGCAGACGCGGGACGTGCTCGGTCGCATGGAGGGCGAGCCCGCGCTCGTCGCCCGCGTGCTCTACGGCTGCGGTCTGCGGCTCAACGAGGCGCTGAAGCTGCGGGTCAAGGACGTGGACTTCGAGCGCCTCGTCGTCGTGCGCAGCGGCAAGGGCGGGAAGGACCGGGTGGTCATGCTGCCCCGCAGCCTGGTCACTGAGCTGCGAGCGCAGCTCGCCCGCGCCCACGCCCGCGCCTGGTGGGAGCAGGACCGCAAGCTCGACCGTCCCGGCGTCGAGATGCCCGACGCCCTCGCCCGCAAGTACCCCAACGGCGGCACCTCCTGGGCCTGGCACTGGGTCTTCCCGGCGGACCACTGCTCGCGTGACCCGCGCAGCGGCATCGAGCGGCGTCACCACCTCTATCCGCAGCTGATCCAGCGGCACCTCAAGCGCGCGGTCCAGGCGGCGGGCATCCACCTGCCGGTCTCGGTCCATACGCTGCGGCATTCGTTCGCCACGCACCTGCTGCAGTCGGGCACGGACATCCGCACGGTGCAGGAGCTGCTCGGCCACAGCGACGTCAGCACCACGATGATCTACACGCACGTGCTGAAGATCGCCGCCGGCACGGTCGTCTCCCCGCTCGACGCCCTCGCCCTCTCCGGAGGCCCGCGGTGATTCCCCCGTACGCCGAGCTGCATTGCGTCACGAACTTCTCGTTCCTGCGCGGTGGCTCGCACCCGGAGGAACTGGTGGAGCGGGCGAAGCACCAGGGGTATGCCGCGCTCGCCGTGACCGACGAATGCTCGCTCGCCGGCGTGGTCCGCGCACACCTGAAGGCAAAGGAGGTGGGGCTGCCGCTGCTGATCGGCGCGGAGTTCGGGCTGCACGGGCTCTTCGGTCATCCGGACGCCCCGGTCGCGCCCCCGCAGCGCCCCGCGGGCGGCCCGAAGGATCCGAAGGACGGGCGCACGCT
>JBAXJZ010000055.1:0-12993 GCA_037137595.1 Burkholderiales bacterium
AGGGGGCGCTCGCCGCGCCGACAACCGCCGGGTCCGGAACCGCATCCGGACCCGCGCGGTCGTCGTCGCCGACAACGCGCGTCAGGCGCCGGCGGCCTGCGCCTCGGCACGCGGATAGTCGGTGTAGCCCTTCGCACCCGGTGTGTAGAAGGTCGACGGGTCCGGCGCGTTGAGGGCCGAACCGGCGCGCATCCGCTCGTCCAGGTCCGGGTTCGCCAGCCAGGCGCGCCCGAAGGCCACCAGGTCGCCCCGTCCTTCGGCCAGCGCCTGCTCCGCGCTGTTCCGGTCGTACCCGCCGGAGGCGATGAAGGTGCCGCCGAACGCGTGTCGCAGGCCGTGCTTGAACGTCGCGGGAACCGCCGGGGCGCCCATCGAGCTGTGGTCCACGAGGTGCAGGTAGGCGAGCTTCAGCGCGCCCAGCGCCTTCGCCAGCGCCAGGTACTGGTCCTCCACGCCTTCGAACGGGCCGGTCGCGTTGAACACGCCGTAGGGCGAGAGCCGGATGCCGACGCGCTGCGGGCCGACGGCCTCGACCACGGCGCGCGCCACCTCCAGCGTGAAGCGGTTGCGCGCGTCGGCGCTGCCGCCGTAGCCGTCGCCGCGCGTGTTGACGTTGGCGTTGAGGAACTGCTCGAGCAGGTAGCCGTTGGCCGCGTGCAGCTCCACGCCGTCGAAGCCCGCCTCGACCGCGAGGCGCGCGGCGTGCACGAACTCGTCCCGGGCCGCGTCGATGTCCGGCTGCGTCATCGCGCGCGGCGGCGTGTGCGGCTGCATGCCGTGCGCGTCGGTGTACATCTCGCCGGGCAGCACCGCGTCGGTGGGCCCCACGACTTCCGCACCGGTCGGCAGGTTGGCGGCATGCCCGACGCGGCCGGTGTGCATCAGCTGCACGAAGATGCGCGCGCCGTGTGCGTGGACGGCGTCGGTGACGCGCTTCCACCCGGCGACGTGGGCGGCGTCGAAGAGGCCCGGGATACGCGGATAGCCCAATCCGTTGGGCGAGGGCGACGTGCCCTCGGTGACGATCAGGCCCGCACCGGCCCGCTGGCCGTAGTACTCGGCCATCAGCGCGTTGGGCACGTTGCCTTCGGCGCGGCTGCGCGTCAGCGGCGCCATGACGATCCGGTTCTTCAGCTGGAGGGCGGGCGAGGCATAGGGTTCGAACAGCATGGAGGCTCCTGGGTGATCGGGTTGCGGAGGGGGGTTAATTTGACCAATCGGTCCACAAACGAGGCAAAAAAACGCGACGGCGTCGCGCGGTGGCGCGGAGGCGGACGCTCAGGACGAATCGGCGCGGGGGGCGTCCAGGACCGCGAGCGCGACGTCGACCGTGCGCCGCAACCGTTCGGGCGCATAGCCGGCGCGGGCACTGACCCGAAGCCCGCCCATCACGGACAGCAGCAGATCCGCCAGTTCGGCGGACGGCGCGGTGTTCGTCACCGATCCGTCCTTCTGCCCGCGCTCCACCGCGGCCCGCAGCACTTCGTGCGTGCCCGCCCACTTCTCGCGCAGGCGTTGCGCGATCAGCGGATCGTCCACGCCTTCGAGCAGTCCGGCACTGACGATGCAGCTCCGGCGGGCAGGGTCGCGGCTCGCGCAGTAGCCGAGCAGGTGCTCGAAGAACACCTGCACCGCGGCCCGCCCCGAGACCGCCCGCTGCATCTCGCGCTGGACCGCGCCGTAGCGTGCGGCGGCACAGTCGACGGCCTGCAGGTACAGCGAGCGCTTGTCGCCGAAGCTGTTGTACAGGCTCTGCTTGCCCAGCCCGGTCGCCTCGAGCAGCATCGACAGCGACGTGCCCTGATAGCCGTTCGCGGCGAAGACGTCTGCCGCGCACTCGAGCACGGCGTCATCGTCGAACTGTTTCTCCCGGGGCATGGCGGGCACGATAGCCCAAATGGACCGATTGGTCAATAATCAGGGATCGGCCTGCTCGACGCCGCTCATCGCCGCAGCGCCGGCACCGCCGCCTCGAGCCGCTGCAGCCAGTGCGGCCACACCCGTTCGCCCAGGTGACGCCGGAACACGCCGAAATGACCCAGTCGACGGGCGCCCGCCTCGTGCGGATGCAGCGTCAGCAGCTCCGCCCGACCGGGCGCGCCCTCGAAGACCCGCTGCAGCGCGAGCACCGCGGGTTCCGGGCCGAAGACCCAGTCGTCGCCGATGCACCAGAGGTGCGCCACGCCCCGCCAGTTCGACGCGTGCAGGTGCCCGGCCATGCTCGGGTCGGAGCGGTAGTAGTCCGGTAGGGCCCCCCATCGCGACCAGTCCGTCGCGGCCGGACCGGGCAGGTCCGGGCCGCCCCCGAACGTCCAGCCGGGCAGCCGCCCCGTCAGGCCCACCCACAGCGGCACCCAGGCGCGGAAGAAGAACCACGCGCCGAAGCGCGGGACCCCGGCCGGCCACCGCGCGAAGGACGGCAGCTGCGCCCCGACCGTGAGCGCCGCGTCCACCTCGTGCAGCCGAGCCTGCAGCGGCAGCGCGTGACCGCCCAGCGAATGGCCGAGCCAGATCACCGGCAGGCGGTGGTCGTCGCGCCCCGCACGAGCCAGCACCGCGTCGAGCGCGGCAGGGAGGTCGCGCAGCATCCAGTCGCGCATGCTCGCTTCGGGCGCCTCGGCCGACGCGCCCATGCCGCGGTAGTCCAGCGTGAGCACGGCATAGCCGCGCCGGCTCAGCCACTGCGCGAACGGCGCGTAGAAGCGCTGCGGGACGCCCGTCGCCGGGGCCATCAGCGCCACGGCCCGGGCCGGCCCCACGGGCTCGAACCAGCGGGCCTCGAGCGCCGCGCCGTCCTCGGTGTGCAGCCGATGCGGCCGCCCGGTCCGGGGTTCGGTCTCGCGGTCGTCGTCCAGGCCGAGTGCCGCGTGCAGGTGGTGCAGGTCCGGCGACCCGGGCAGCAGGGGGTGGGGTTCGGTGTGCATGTCGGGTAGGCTAGATAGTCAACGTGCGATTGACTAGATCACCATGCCTGCACACACCGGTTCCAAAAGAGAATCAATGGACCGTCCACGAGCGGCGCCCCAGGCCTTGCCGCTCGACGCGAACGCGCTGGAGCTGTTCGCCCGCGTGGTGCAGGCCGGCAGCTTCGCCGCCGCCGCGCGGCGGCTCGGCCAGACCCGGGCCGCGGTGAGCCGCCGCATCGCGGCCATCGAGGCGCAGATCGGCCAGCCGCTGCTGGCCCGCACCACGCGCACCCTGGCGCTCACCGACGCCGGTCGACGGCTGTCGCAGAGCGCGCGCGGGGTGCTGGAAGCCGCCGACGCCGCCCGCGGCGCACTGCGGGCCAGCCGGGCCGGGCTCGCGGGCCGGCTGCGGATGACCGCGCCGACGCAGTTCGGGCCCAACGTGCTGCTGCCGCTGGTGGCCGAGTTCGGTGCCGAGCACCCCGGCCTGCGCTTCGAGCTGCTGTTCACCGACCGGCGGATCGACCTCGTGCGCGAGGGCATCGACGTGGCCTTCCGCCTCACGCGCCGCCCGCCCGAGCACTTCGTCGCCCAGCCGCTGCTGCCGGTACGTGTGGGCGCGTACGCGCGGCCCGGGCTGTATCCGTGGCTGGACGGCCCGGCGAGGCTGACCGAGGCGCCGCTCTTCCTGCTGGGCGCCTCGCGCGACGATCGCGTGCCCTTGCGCTGGATGCCCGTCGATCCGGCGAACGCCCCCGTGCAGGTGGATGTCGAGGGGCAGGTCTTCTCCGACGACATGGGCAGTCTGGTGGGACTCGCGGTGGCCGGCTGCGGCGTGGTGCTGGCGCCCGACTATGCCGTCCGCCATCTGGTGCGCGGCGGTCAGCTGGCGGACCTGCTGCCCGACTGGCACCTGCCGATCCCGGAGGGCGACACCATCCAGGCCCTGACGCTGCCGCGCCCGATGGCGCCGGAGCATGCGCGGGCGTTCGTGCGGTTCGTGGCGGAGCGTGTACGGTGAGCGCCATGAGCCCCCATCGATACACGACCCTGCCGCAGTGGCCCCATGCGTATCCGGACAGCGGCGCCCGCGCCGTGCTGAAGCGCTTCAACGAGGACTTCGCCGTGATCGAGGTCCCGCTGCAGCCGCCGTCCGGGGCGGGCGAGCACCTGTGGCTGGAGGTCGAGAAGAACGGCGCCAACACCGCGTTCGTCGCGCAGCAGCTGGCGCAGGCGGCGGGGGTGAAGGACGTGGACGTGGGCTATGCCGGCCTCAAGGACCGCCACGCCGTGACGCGCCAGTGGTTCAGCATCCATCTGCCGAAGGGCGAGACGCCGGACCTGACGGCGCTCCCGCATCCGGAGTTCAGGGTCCTGAGCCAGAGCCGCCATGTGAGGAAGCTGCGGCGCGGCGACCTGCAGGGCAACCGGTTCCGCATCGTGCTGCGCGACGTGACGGGTGAGCGCGCCGCCATCGAGGCGAACCTGCAGGCGGTGGCATCACACGGCGTGCCCAACTACTTCGGCGCGCAGCGCTTCGGCCATGGCGGGGGCAACGTCGAGAAGGGCCGGGCCCTGCTGGCGCGCGAACTCCGCGTGCGCAGTCCCGCGATGAAGGGTCTGTACCTGTCGGCGGTGCGTTCCTTCGTGTTCAACGAGGTGCTGGCGCAGCGCATCGGGCAGGGGCTGTGGGGCCGGACGCTGCCCGGCGACGTGCCGGACGAGGCCGGCGAGCCCACCGGGCCGCTGTGGGGACGCGGCCGCGTGACCACCACCGACCAGGCGCAGGCGCTGGAGAACGCCGTGGCCGAGCGTCACGCGGCGGTCTGCAGCGGCATGGAGTTCGCCGGGCTGAGCCAGGAGCGCCGCGCGCTGGTGGCGCGCCCGGCGGACCTGGCCTGGACGTGGTCGACCGACGATCGGCTGACGCTGACGTTCTCGCTGCCCGCCGGGACCTACGCCACCGCCGTGCTGGACGAGATCCTGCACACCTCGGAGCCCGATCGGCATCGCGACGACGAGGCCGCCGCGATCGATTGAGCGCGCACGTGCCTCGCGGTTCCTCGCCGCCGTGAGGCGAAGCGGGGCGCGCGACGTCGAGCCCCCCGCAGACCCGCCCCGGCGTGCGACGATCGCGCGGCCCTCACGCTCGGACACGACGATGGACACGCCCCGACACCAGCTGACGATGACCGTGCTGATGACGCCGGACACCGCGAACTTCGCCGGCAACGTGCACGGCGGCACGCTGCTCAAGCTGCTCGACCAGGTGGCCTATGCGTGCGCCAGCCGCTACGCGGGCCGCTACGTGGTCACGCTGTCGGTGGACCAGGTGGTGTTCCGCCAGCCGGTGCACGTGGGCGAGCTGGTCACCTTCCTCGCGTCGGTGAACCACGTGGGCCGCTCGTCGATGGAGGTGGGCATCAAGGTGCTGGCCGAGGACATCCGCGAGCAGGTGGTGCGCCATGTCGTCAGCTGCTTCTTCTCGATGGTGGCGGTGGACGACGCCCGGCGGCCGGTCGAGGTCGCGCCGCTCTCGCCGTCCACGCCCGACGAGCATCGGCGGATGGAAGCCGCGCAGGTGAGGAAGACGATGCGGCGGGAGATGGAGGCGCGGTTCGCGGCGTTGCGCAAGCCGGCTGCGAGCGAGTAGCCATCCGGCTCTGTATCCTGCGGCACAGGGCCGCCTGCCGGCCGGGCCTTTGGCAGTCGCTCGCCCGCTTCCTCGACCGAACCCAGGACTCCCCATGACGACCCCCGACGTCCCCGTCTTCGTGATCTCCCGTCAGTTCGCGGCGCCGCCCCAGCGGGTCCACGAGGCCTGGGCCGATCCCGTGAAGATGGCCCAGTGGTCCGGACCGGCAGGGTCCACCGTCGAGATCCTCGAGGGCACGCAGGCGGTCGGCCAGACCACGATCGCCCGCACGGCCTCGCCCGGCGGACCGGAGATGTTCAGCCTGTGCCTGTGGCGCGAGCTCGTGCCGCACAGCCGCGTGGTGTGGGAGCAGAGCTTCTGCACCCGCGAGGGCGTGAAGTGCGCACCGCCCTTCTTCGACGACTGGCCGCGGACCCTGCTCACCGAGGTGGCCCTGGAGCCCCGTGACGGAGGCACGTTCCTGACGCTGAAGTGGATTCCCATCGAGTCCACCGAGGCGGCGCTCGCGATGTTCGTGAAGCAGATGGCGAGCATGACCGGCGGCTGGGGCGGCAGCCTCGACAAGCTGGAGGCGTGGCTCGGCCGCTGAGGGCCCGCGGGCTCGACGGGAGGTTCGCGATGGGTGCCGAGGACCTGTACCCCGGATTCGCGACGCGGGACATCGAGAGCGCACCGGGCGTGTTCATCCGCGTGCGCATCGGCGGCCGCGGCGCCCCGCTGCTGCTCCTGCACGGACATCCGCAGACCAGCGCGATCTGGCACAAGGTCGCCCCGGCGCTGGCCGAGCGCTTCACGCTCGTGCTGGCCGACCTGCGCGGCTACGGTGACTCGTCGAAGCCCGCCGGCGAGTCCGACCACGCGAACTACGGCAAGCGCACGATGGCGCGGGACATGCTGCAGGTGATGCGGTCGCTCGGGCATCCGCGCTTCGGCGTGCTGGCCCACGACCGCGGCGCACGCGTCGCGCACCGGCTGGCTGTCGATCATCCGCAGGCCGTCTCGCGCCTCGTCCTGCTGGACATCGCGCCGACGCTGGCGATGTACGAGCAGACGGGCGAGGCCTTCGCCCGCGCCTACTGGCACTGGTTCTTCCTGATCCAGCCGGCCCCCTTGCCGGAGCGCCTGATCGAGGCCGACCCGGCGGCCTACGTGCGCGACGTGATGGGCCGGCGCAGCGCCGGCCTGGCGCCGTTCGATCCGCGGGCGCTCGCCGAGTACCAGCGGACGCTCGCCTTGCCCGGCGCGGCGCACGGCCTGTGCGAGGACTACCGGGCCTCCGCCGGGATCGACCTCGACCACGACCGGGCCGACCGTGACCGCGGCGTGCGCCTGGCCGTGCCGCTGCTCGCGCTGTGGGGGCGCGATGGCGTGGTGGCGAGGTGCTTCCAGCCGCTGGACGAGTGGCGACGCGTGGCCGACGACGTTCGGGGTGGACCGCTGCCCTGCGGGCACTACATCGCGGAGGAGGCGCCTTCCGCATTGCTCGCCGAGGCCCTGCCGTTCCTCACCGCAGCGTGAGACAGTCCCAGGACCGATCACGACCGCGGGTCCGCGGCGACTGCCCGACCCGTGAGGAGACACATCGATGAGCTCGGCCGCCGCCTTCGAGGAACGACGCGGACACCTGCCCGACGGCACCGGCTACCTGATCCGGGTGCCCGCCGCATGGAACGGCCTGCTGGTGCGGGACCTCGACTTCGCCCAGTGGGTCGAGGAACCCGAGCGGGCTGGCCGCTACCTCGATCTGCTCGCGCGCGGCCATGCGATCGCCGGCACGGCCCGCCACCCGCTGCGGCTGTGGCAGTACGACCCGGTGCGCGAGATCGGCAACCTCGAGCGGGTCGTCGACCTGTTCGAGCGGGAATGGGGCCGCCCGCGCCTGCTGCTGCAGTTCGGCTGCTCGGGCGGCGGGCACGTGGGGCTTGCGGTGTCCGAGGCGTTCCACGACCGCGTCGACGGCACCGTGGCGATGGGCACGCACACGCCGGTCTGGCTGATGAACACCTTCCTCGACGGCTGGTTCGCGCTCAAGGCGCTGCTCTCCGAGCACTACGTCGCCGCGGGCTTCGGCGACGCGTCGGACCTGATGATCTCGGGCCTGCCCAACGACGGCAGCGCGCACCCGAGCGCACACGGCATGGTCGGCCGCATCCCCGACGCGTGGCGCAACGCGTTCCGGGCGGCGCACGCGACGCCCGTGGGTCGGGCGCGCATGGTGCTCGCCTTCGCGCTCGCGCAGTGGTCGCCCTGGCTCGAACTCGGTGCGCCGGGGCCCGACCTCGCCGACGTCGACGCGCTCGCGGAAGCGGTGTTCCGCTCGGCGCTGCAGATCGCGCAGAGCCCCGGCGGCGAGGCGCGGATCATGTTCGAGAACGCGGCGCAGGGCCGGCAGCCGTCGTGGAACGACGACGTCGACTACGCGGCGTGCTACCGCAATGCCGCCCCGGCGATGCGCCACGCCGTCGAGGCGCTCTACGACGCGGCCGGTGCGTCGTTGGAGCGCGACCTCGACGTGGTGAACGGCACGGCGCGTTTCGCCCCGTCCGAGCACGCCCGGGCGTTCTGGGGGCAGCGCGGCCGGACGGTGTTCGGCGATCCCGCGATCCCGGTGTTCCGCATGCACCTGATCGGCGACTACCAGGTGCCGTACTCGCTCGCGCTGGGCTACCTGGAGGCCCTGTCGCTGCAGGGCCGATCCGACGCGGCACGGGTGGCGTTCGTGAAGCGCACCGGCCACTGCAACTTCACCGAGGCGGAGACGGCGACCGCGGTCGACGTGCTGGTGGCGCGGATCGAGACCGGCACGTGGCCGGACACGACGCCCGAGGCCCTCGACGCGCGTGCGGCCTCGCTCGCCGCGGGTGCGTCGTCCGCGTTCACGGACGTGGGCCCCTACCGCATCGAGCGCTACAACCGGCTCTGGCTGCCGCAGCCGGTCGCATGACGCCTCCCGCCGCGTGCTCGCCCTCGCGCCCCGGACGTCGGAGGTCTTCGACGCATGGGCGCGCGTGCTCGATCCGCGGGAGATCGTCGAGCCGACGATGATGTGCGGCGTCTGCACGATGGCGTCCCGGCTCGGCTGCGGGGTGGACATGAACCCGGAGTGCTTCGGGCCGGAGTGAACGAGGCCGCGGCCGAAGCGCGTACCCTCGGCGGACCGACGTCCGATCGAAGCGCCGCTCGCCCATGCAGATCTTCCACAACCCCGTCCACGCCCTCCACGCCGGTCGCCAGGAGATGTTCCGGGGCCGGTTGGTGCCATGCCACGAGACGCCGGACCGACTGGACCACGTGCTCGGCGAACTCGCCCGCCGGCCGATGGGTGTGCTGCGCGAGCCGGGCACCGCGGACCTGCCGCTCATCCGACGGATCCATGTGCCGGCCTACGTCGACTTCCTGAGTCGTGCCTGGGACGAGTGGGTCGCGCTCGACCCGTCCAACGCCGAGCTCGACATCCTGCCCTCGGTCTGGCCGGCGCACGGCCTCAGGCGCGACGTGATGCCGACGAACTTCTCCGCCCGGGTGGGACGGTTCTCCTTCGATGCCGGCACGCCGCTGGGTTCGGGCACGTGGCAGGCCGCGCTGGCCGGCGCGGCCTGCGCGGTCGATGCGGCGCGAGCCGTGTACGGGTCCGAACGCGGCACACACGCGGCGATGGCCCTCACGCGCCCGCCCGGCCACCATGCGGGGACCGATTGCTTCGGCGGCTACTGCTTCCTCAACAACGCCGCGCTCGCCGCGCAGGCCCTGCGTGACGCCGGGGCCGCGCGCGTGGCGGTGCTGGACGTCGACTACCACCACGGCAACGGCACGCAGTCGATCTTCTACCGGCGCGCCGATGTCTTCACCGCTTCGATCCACGGCGACCCGACGACCGAGTATCCGTTCTACCTGGGCTATGCCGACGAGACGGGGGAAGGCGACGGCGAGGGCTTCAACCTGAACCTGCCCTTGCCCGCCGGCACCGGATTCGACGCCTGGCGGCAGGCGCTGAGGTCGGCGATCGACGCGGTCCGACGGTTCGGCGCGCAGGCGCTGGTCGTGCCGCTGGGCGTGGACACCTTCGAGGGGGATCCGATCTCCCGGTTCACCCTGCGGTCAGAGGATTACTTCGAGGTCGGCCGCCTGCTGGCCTCGCTCGAGCTGCCGACCGTCTTCACGATGGAAGGCGGCTATGCAGTGGCCGAGGTGGGGGTGAACGTGGTGAACGTGCTCGAGGGGTTCGTCGGCGGGGATCGCGTGGGGGGTGGTGGGGCGGCCGGCTGACGGGTTGGTGATGCGTGGTGGGGAGGTCTGCCGAGCTTCCGGCGGTCTATCGCTGATCCGTGGCATTAAGGTCTGTCGCGTGGTTGCTGGGCGTGCAGCGCGCGCGAAAAACGCCAAAGGTCTGTCGGGGACCCGGATTTGAGCCCCCGATCTGCGATAGATCGAAATAAGGTCTGTCGGAAAAACGACTCTGACCGTTCGTTCCGCAAGTGAGCGCGCTCGTCCAACTCGCCGCTGCGCAGCATGCGCTAAAGAAGTCCGAGTAGGAATCGAAGTCGACGGTGAAGGCAGCACATCAATGGTCCACTCTCGACGATGCAAGCGTCTGGTTTGCAGCGAATGCTGACCATTGCATTCGCTAACTGGCCGCCCGAAAGCCGTCGTCCCACGCCAAGTTTGCAGGCCGGCTCCTTGGACCTACTTGCGCCCGCGCCAATCCTTCTTGTAGAGAAGATCGTCGTTGGCCAGTTTCACGACAGTGAAGCGTCTAAGCAGATGTTCGATGTAAGGTCCGAACTTTTTCGCCTCGTCGAATGACAAGAATATTTGCTTTGAACGCACAGCAGAGAGTACGCGAAGAATTCGTGCAGTCGCGGGAACCTCAATGTTCTTATACATCACGGAGTCGTGAATGATCATCGGCAGCTTAGTTGCCGAAAGCATTGCCAAATCAAATCCGATCAAACCGGCGAATGACTTGCCCGTGCCAGTATCATCCGGTGATGTGAACAAATAAGATCCGGCGCTTTTTATGCGCAGCTCCGAGGGAACCCGCAATACACCATACACAACTTTATTGAACGAACGGAGCCTGCTGTTGACTTGTTCCTCGATGGTCAAGAAGATTCCTGCATAGATGTTTTCGAGTCTGTCGCTTGAGCCTTTGATGGCCAAGCCGATATTGACCTTGCTCTCGAAGTATGCGTTCTCGTTGCTTGCCTTGTCGACATTCGCCTTCAGATTGAAGAGCCTGTTGAATATGTCATCGGGCATGCCTTTGGACTGCAAAGACGATTGGATCTCTCTTTCCAACTGCGTAATTTCTGCCATTACGGCGCGATCCTGTTCGGCCGTGGCGGCCAACTCGTCTCTCAGCTCCTTCTTGACAATACTCCCAATCTTTTGGTGAAACGCTTCAACGTGTTCTAGACGCTGAACGTCCACGGTCGGGAAGAAGTCGGCGACGAGAGCAATGTTTGCTGCGAGACGCGGAGTTATGCCTGAGATCTCGCGCTCAAGGCGACGAATTTTGCTCTGCAACTCGACGCGGTGACCCCCAAGCTCGATCTTCTGCTGCTGTTTCTTTTGCAGGTTTTGGTCGAACAATGATTCGTAGACGTTGAGGGCGCCTCCGAGTCCGCTCTTAAGGAGTTCAATCTGAGCGCTGTTTGATTCTATGGATCGCGTGTTTTCTTCGTATTGGGTCTTGGTGATCCTTGGAATGATGTTGGCGGCCATCGAGTCGCCGATCAGTTTCTTGCGCTCCTTAAGACCATTCAAGGTCTTGCGCTCCTGTGCAACATCAGGACTGTGTCCGAACAAATCAATCAAGCGGGCAATCGCCGATGCATACGTTTCCTTCTCTGCCGCGATAAAGGGGTGGCTAGGGTCGAGTCCACCCTTCTTCCAGATCCGCGCAAACGGGCTGACGATACTTCTGAATGTGCTGTCCAGCCCGTCCAGCCCATACATGCGCTTCAACAGCCTGTTGTACTCGTCGAGCCCAAGCTCCCTTTGTGACTCATAGGTTTCGTTGCATTCTCGGACAATGTCGGGGCTTCCGGTGTCACGCGAGAAGTACATCCGCGTAGTACCGAACTGAAACGAGTAGTCGTACCGATGCGGACCAAGCTCACGGATTGCTCCGGCGTCGTCCTTTTCGGTGAAAGTCGAGCCACCAAGAACAAAGTCGATCACCATTAAGATGGTGGATTTGCCAATAGAATTCTTGGCGTCATCGTCCCCTAAGATGATATTCAAGCCGGGCCGGAACTCGATGGGAGAATGGCTGAAGTGAACGCAGCGAAGTTCTCTAAGCATAGGTTATGACGCCAGACTCTGCTTCAATGGTCAGCACGCCGAGCACAAACAACACGTCCAGCGCGTGGAGGAACTCCGCCGCATCTTGAAAGACGCCCTGTGTGCGGTGGTAAACACCTTGCAACGTTTCGCCGTGCGAACTTCCGATCAAGATGCTTCTCATCTTGAATATCGTCGACTCTTCAAGTCGTGTGAACTTGCTAGGGACCAGCATCGAAGACCTCACAGTTCTGGACGAAGAACGATGTCAGCACTTTGGCTGCAAGTAGTGGTCTTTTAGTTCGAGTGCTAATCCACTGCGCGACAAAGTTGAAGATTGCGTCCTTGTTGTTCGGGTTCTGCTGCTGCATCGCGAGATAGTAAGTATTGATCTGGTTCTGAAGCATTCGAATGGCAACTTGGTCGTTCTGCTCCAACATGCGGATTTGATCCCGGATGCGAACATAGAACGTTATCGCGAAGGTTCTTATCTCATGCCTTTGCAGAGGACTCATTCCAGTGCGCAGCTTCTTGTCGACTGTCGCGGTATCGAAGCTCGTAGGTGGTATGTCGAGTTCGTTGCCAGTCAGGGAAGAGATGCTATCCAAGATGGCATAGACCTCCTCCTGAAGCTTGTAGTCGGAAATCGTTGCTCTTGCTCGCGCGTCGGAAAGAAAGCGGTCCTTGACTGCGCGTAGCCTATCCATCTCAACAACTTGGAAATCTGTGTCGTATGTTGTGTGGCAAGTGGGGCATAGCGCGACGACGTTTTCCAGGGCGTTGATGTCCGTGGGAGGTGCTCGCCCCATTAGGGCCGTGGCTTGAGCGAGAGTAGGGTTGAGCGGATAGATATGAGCCACCTCGTAGCCCTTGTTCAGCCGCCTGGAGTTAGGCTTGCGAAACAAGATTGACCTCGGGCAAAGCGGGCAGCATCCGCCTGTCTCCGCGTATAGAATGCTGTGCTCGTTCTCGCTGTAATCTCGTCTAGCAGTCGCCATTCAAACCGTCCCGGGATAGCGGAGTGCTGAGGCTGAATCACCGCAGGCTCACTAATCTGTGAGGAGAATAGCAAGGGAGCGTAACCGCGCGTGACCGCGAGGTGCGACACGCCCGCGACTGACGTTCCGACGCAACCTGAGTACTTTC
>JBAXJZ010000056.1:0-12964 GCA_037137595.1 Burkholderiales bacterium
AGTCTTCAAATGCCTAAAATTAGCCTTCACAACCATCAACAAACAATTAGCAATCGTCTTTGTTCGATTTTGGCGAGCTTCTAGATGAGACTATCCTAACCAAGAATAGTTTCAGCATCATTAATGCATCTTATATACGTAAGCATGCCGTTTCACCAAAAAATATGAATGTTCATGAGTATCGCATTCTTCTTCAGTCATACAAGGCAATGTTCCTTATACTTCAAAATGATATTACTCAGGCTCATTAAGAGATAAAGGTTGCTACAGAGCTTCGCGCAAAAATTAACCAAGATCCAGTTAAGATTAAATCAAACATAAATGAGCCTGCACAAATTTAGCACCAAGGTCTCGTCAATAATATCAAGGCTATGATCCATTTGGGGCAAGGCAATGTGATGAAAGCGATTCAAAACCTATCATTTGACGAAAAGGATTACCCAAAAGTTCATCCATCATGCCAACACATTAAAGCTAATGATGAGCATAGCAAACATGATTAGGCATATTAAAAATGTTTATCCAATCATCCTTAATACTACTTCAATAACTTAGGAGTAGTCCATCTTAAGCTTTAGAAGTATAATCTAGCAATCTTCTACTTCTCCAAGGCTCTAAAATTCTTAGAAAAGACTCAAAACGGTCATCTTACTTAGCCTTTCGAAAAAGAGAACCCAACAGAGTATATATCGACTCTTTCTTCTTAGAAAACTCCAGAGATCCTCTACAACTATGGTTTGGTAAGCATATCTATCAATTTTTAATATAATAGGCTCTTTACAAACAAGGCAAGTTTGAGGAGGCATTCCGATCTTTTGAAAAATCTTCGCACTCCCTAAGGCATCATCCAAGACTCTGGTACTACATGGCATTGTCAGTCTTGCACCTCAACCTTAAGAAACATTAAGATGAGTTAGCTTCAGAGCACTAGAGCGATATCTTTAACCGTATGCTCTCCTTCAGCAGCGGTTCCGCCAAAGATGGCATCTCTTACACCAAGCTAGTGTAGAGCAACCAGCATCGAAGATTCCTGCTGACAACGCAGGGCGACCAAGCCGTGCAGATGAAGGAAGAGATGAGTGCGCATGAACAGGCCTAGAATGAGAAGTTAAAGCACCAGCAGAATGAGATCACCAAGTAGTAGATACTATAGTGGAGTCCTGGATCGAGCGCCACCCGGTCGGGCCGCAACCCACGGTCGACGCCGACCGCGTCGCACACTTCGAGCGTCAGGCCGCGCGGATGTCGAGCACCACCGAGCGCGTCGGCGCCATGGCCGACGTGCCGGCCGCGGTCGCCCGCTATCTCGACGCCCACGGACTGCCGAAGTCGGCGGTCTGCTGGAACACGCTCGGTGACCTCGACTGGGCCGGCGCCGGCCTCTCGGTCGAGGCGCGCCGGCCGCAGGGCGAGGACCTGGTGGGCATCAGCGGCGCCTTCGTCGCGGTCGCCGAGACCGGCACGCTGATGATGCTGTCGGGACCGGACACGCCGGCCTCGATGCACCTGCTGCCCGAGACCCACGTCGCGGTCGTCGCCGCCGAGCGGATCGTCGGCCACTGCGAGGACGGCTTCGCGCTCGCGCGTGCCGAGCGGGGCCGCTTGCCGCGCGCCACCAACCTCGTCTCCGGACCGTCCCGCACCGGCGAGATCGAGCAGACCATCGTGCTGGGCGCACACGGCCCGTACCGCGTGCACGTCGTCATCGTCGGCGCGCCCCCCGTCGCCGAGGGGGCCGCGTCGTGAGCCGCCGCAAGCTGCTGATCACCCGCCGCGTGTTCCCCGAGGTCGTCGACGCGCTGCGCGCGGTCTACGACGTCGCCACCAACGACGACGATGCGTTCTGGTCTCCCGAGGAGACGCGGGCGCGCGCCGCGGACTGCGAGGCCCTCTACGTCGTCGCGACCGACCGCGTCGACGCCGCGCTGCTCGAGGCCTGCCCGAAGCTGAAGATCGTCGCCACCGGCTCGGTCGGCTTCAACCAGATCGACGTCGCCGCCTGCGCGGCGCGCGGCATCGCGGTGACGAACACGCCCGACGTGCTGACCGAGGCGACCGCCGACATGGCCTGGGCGCTGCTGATGGCCACCGCCCGCCGTGTCACCGAGTCCGAGCGCTGGCTGCGCGACGGGCAGTGGGGGCGCTGGGCCTGGGACCAGTTCCTGGGCGCCGACGTGCACGGCGCCACGCTGGGCGTCGTCGGCATGGGCCGCATCGGCTCGGCGGTCGCGCGGCGCGCACGCGGCTTCTCGATGCGGCTGCAGTACACGAACCGCAGCCCGGCCCCCAACGAGGCCGAGCTGGGCGCGACCCGTGTCGACCTCGACACGCTGCTGCGCACCTCCGATCACGTCGTGCTGGTGCTGCCGTACTCGGCGCAGACCCACCACCTGATCGGCGCGGCGCAGCTCGCGTCGATGAAGCCCACCGCCACGCTCGTCAACATCGCGCGCGGCGGCATCGTCGACGACGCGGCGCTGGCCGCCGCGCTGCGCGCGGGCACCATCGCCGCGGCCGGCCTCGACGTGTTCGAGGGCGAGCCGTCGATCCACCCGGGCCTGCTCGAGGTGCCGAACGTCGTGCTCACGCCCCACATCGGCAGCGCGACCCGCTCGTCGCGCCTCGGGATGGCGATGCTCGCCGCCCGCAACCTGCTGGCGCACGCGGCGGGCGAGCCGCTGCTCACCCCGGTGCCGGGTTCGCCCGGCGCGCGCTGACGCCGCCCCGCGACGGAGACCGACGATGTCGACGATCGAGTTCAAGCGCGATCACGCGCTCGGATTGAAGAAGGCGAAGGCCGCCGCGCAGCGCGTGGCCGACGAGATGGAGCGCGAGTTCGGGATGGGCTACGAGTGGGACGGCAACGTCCTGCGCTTCTCGCGAACCGGCGTGTCGGGCGAGATGACGATCGGCAAGGACCACGTCGAGCTCAACGCGAAGCTCGGATTCCTGCTGTCGGCGTTCAAGGGGAGGATCGAGGAGACCCTCCACCGGAACTTCGACGAGTACTTCGGGTAGGGGCCGTCGTCCTTCGATGCCTGGCCGCGGCAAGCCTGCCGCGGCCACCTGACCCCGGCGCCGAGCCGTGCTCGGCGAAACCCCGGGGTCAGCCCTTCAGGTCCTCGATCAGCGACACGTACTGCTGCATCGCGTCGTCCTTCGAGGTGCCCTTGATCTCCGCCCACGCGTCGTACTTCGCGCGGCCGACCATGTCGGTGAAGCCGGGGCGCTTGCCCTCGACGTCGCCGTCGGTCGCCTGCTTGAAGAGCGCATAGAGCTTCAGCAGCGTCATGTTGTCGGGCCGCTCGTCGAGCTTCTTCGAGTCGGCGACGGCCTGCTGGAAACGGGTCGCGAGGTCGGACATGGAGCGGTCTCCGCGCTGGAGTTCGTGGGGTGTCGGGCGGGTGTCGACGGTATCATAGCCGCGACCACAACCGCCCGGCCGACCGGGCCCGGAGGGACGATGCCCAGAACGCCCGGACGCGAGCGGATGTCGAGCGTCGACACCGCCTGGCTGCGGATGGACCGCCCGAGCAACCTGATGATGATCGTCGGCATCGACGTCTTCGAGCGTCCGGTCGACGTGTCGAAGCTGCGGGCGGTGATCTCGGACCGGCTGCTCGCCTTCGACCGGTTCCGGCAGCGCGTCGAGTACGACGCGACCGGCGCCGCGTGGTGGGTCGAGGACGACCGCTTCGACCTCGACGCACACCTGCTGACGCAGACCCTGGGCGGCGCCGGCGGCGATGCCGAGCTGCAGGCGTTCGTCGCGGAACTCGCGATCACGCCGCTCGATCCCGACCGGCCGCTGTGGCAGTTCCACCTGGTCCACGGCTACAAGGGCACCGACGCGCTGGTCGCGCGGATCCACCACTGCATCGCCGACGGCATCGCGCTGGTCCGCGTGCTGCTGAGCCTGACCGACGACGCGCCGGCGCCGGTCGGCCGCCGCCGGCGCGTCGACGAGGACGACGGCCGCGGCCACGACGACGGCGCGCCGCTCACCAACCCGTGGAAGCCCTTCCTCGAGCCGCTGACCCAGGGCGCGGTGAAGGCGATCGCGGTCACCGGCAGCGCGGTCTCGCGCTCGGTGCGGCTGGCCGGCGAGCCGGAGAAGCTCGTCGATGCGGCGCAGGTCGGCCAGCGCGTGGTCGCCGATGCCGCGCGGATCGCGCTGATGACCGCGGATTCCGCCACCCCGCTGAAGGGCGTGCCGGGCGTCGCGAAGGGCATCGCCTGGAACGAGCCGCTGCCGCTCGACGACGTGAAGCTGGTCTGCCGGGCGTTCGGCGCGTCGGTCAACGACGTGCTGCTGTCATGCGTGGCCGGTGCGCTGCGCACCTACCTGCGCGGCCGGGGCCACGACACCACCGGCTGCGAGATCCGCGCGATGGTGCCGGTGAACCTGCGTCCGATGGACGGCCCGATCCGCCTGGGCAACCGCTTCGGCCTCGTGCCGCTCGAACTGCCGGTCGGCATCGCCAACCCGGTCGCGCGGCTGCGCGAGGTCCGCCGCCGGATGGACGAGCTGAAGGGCGGCTACCAGGCGGTGCTCGCCTACACGCTGCTCGAGGTGGTCGGCCGCGCCCCGAAGCTCATCCAGGACCCGATCCTGCACTACGTCGCGAAGAAGGCCACCGCGGTGATGACCAACGTGCCCGGCCCGAAGGCACCGCTGTCGCTCGCCGGCCGCACGCTGTCGCGGATGATGTTCTGGGTGCCGCAGTCCGGCGACATCGGGCTCGGCGTCTCGATCCTGTCGTACGCGGGCGGCGTGCAGTTCGGCGTGATCGGCGACCGGCGGCTCTGCCCCGAGCCGCAGGCGCTGATCGACGCCTTCCAGCCGCAGTTCGACGACCTGATGCTGCTCGCGTCGATGCTGCCGCCCGAGCAGCTCGGTGCCGGCGACGTCGATCCCGGCGCCTTCGAGCATGTGCTCTTCGACGAACGCCGCGGGGAGACCGCGTGACCGACGCGCTGTTCCGCCGCGACGCCTACCTGCGCGACTGCGTCGCCCGCGTGGTCTCGGCCGGCCCCGAGGGCGTGCTGCTCGACCGCACGGTGTTCTATCCGCTGGGCGGAGGGCAGGCGGGCGACGCCGGCACGCTGACCCGCGAGGACGGTCTGGTCGTGACCGTCGCCGACACCCGCAAGTCCAAGGCCGAAGGCGCCGGCCCCGACGACGCCTTGCACGTGCCCGCGCCCGAGTCCGCCGAGGCGGCGGCCGCGCTGCGTCCCGGCGACGTCGTCACCGCCGCGATCGACTGGGACCGCCGCTACCGCCACATGCGGCTGCACACCTCGACGCACCTGCTGTGTGCGATCGTCCCCCATCCCGTCGACGGCTGCTCGATCACCGCCGGCTACGCGCGGATGGACTTCGCCACCGTCGAGCCGCTGGAGCGCGAGGTGCTGCAGGCCGGACTCGACCGGCTCGTCGCCGGGGCGCACGCGGTCCGCGTCGACTGGATCACCGACGAGGAGCTCGCCGCGCAGCCGGACCTCGTCCGCACGATGTCGGTGAAGCCGCCGATGGGGTTCGGTCGCGTGCGGCTGCTCCGCATCGAGGGCGTCGACCTGCAGCCCTGCGGCGGCACGCACGTCGCGAACACGTCCGAGGTCGGCGCGCTGCGGATCGCGAAGATCGAGAAGAAGAGCGCGCGCACGCGTCGCGTGACCATCGAGTTCGCGGAGCCGTCGGCATGAGCGACGCCCGGATCGCCGCCGTCCTCGACGTCTGGTTCGGGCTGCCCGGCTCGCCCGAGCGCGGCACGGCGCGACCCGAATGGTTCCGCAAGGACGACGCGTTCGACGCCGGGATCCGTGCGCGCTTCGGCGCGCTGCTCGACGACGCCGCGGCCGGATCGCTCGACGGCTGGGCGCAGACCGATGCTGGCGCGCTCGCGCTCGCGATCGTCTGCGACCAGTTCCCGCGCAACCTGTTCCGCGGCGACGCGCGGGCCTTCGCGCTGGACCCGCGTGCGCTCGGACTCGCGCGCCGGCTCGTCGCCGAGGGCCGGGACCTGCGCTTCGCCCCGGTCGAACGTGCGTTCCTCTACCTGCCGTTCGAGCATTCGGAGTCGCTGGCCGATCAGCGCGAGGCGGTGCGCCTGTTCGGTCTGCTGCGCGACGACCCGCAGGCGGGCGGTTACCTCCAGTGGGCCGAGAAGCACCTCGCGGTCATCGAACGCTTCGGCCGCTTCCCCCACCGCAACGACGCGCTCGGCCGCGCCTCCACGCCCGAGGAGCTCGCCTTCCTCGCGCAGCCGGGCTCGCGCTTCTAGGACCTTGCCCCCGATGGCCTCCGTTCCCCGCCTCGACGAGACCGCGCGTGGCGCCTACCTGATCGCGGTCACGCCGTTCCTGCCCGACGGCGAGCTCGACCTCGAGAGCGCCGACCGGATGGTCGACTTCTATCTCGGCCGCGGCGCGACCGGCCTCACCCTGCTCGGCGTGCTCGGCGAGGCGCCCAAGCTCACTCAGGACGAGGCGCGGCGCTTCACCGCGCGCGTGGTGGAGCGGGTCGCGGGGCGCGTGCCGGTGGTCTGCGGCGTCTCCGCACCGGGTTTCGCCGGTCTGCGCGAGCTCGCGGCGGCGCTGCGCGATGCGGGCGCGTCGGGCGTGATGCTGCAGCCCGGACCCGGCCTGCGCTCGGACGCGCAGATCCTCGACTGGTTCGGCCTCGCGGTCGAGTCGATCGGCGCCGACACGCCGTGGGTGCTGCAGGACCATCCGATCGCCACCGGCGTGACGCTGCCCACGCAGGTGGTGCTCGAGCTGCTGCGCCGCCATGCGCGCTGCGTGATGGTCAAGCACGAGGACAGCCCCGGCCTCGCGAAGCTCTCCGCCTACCGGGCCGCGAGCGCCCGCGGCGACGTGCGCCGCGTGTCGATCCTCACCGGCAACGGCGGCGGCCTCTTCCTGCCCGAGGAGATGGCCCGCGGCGCCGACGGCGCGATGACCGGCTTCCCGTATCCGGAGATGATGGTCGGCGTGGTCGAGGCCTTCGCCCGCGGCGATGCAGAGCGCGGTCGCGACCTGTTCGACGCCTACCTGCCGCTGGCGCGCTACGAGCAGCAGGCGGGGATCGGCCTCGCGGTGCGCAAGCACCTGATGGTGCAGCGGGGCGCGATCGCCCACGCGACGCTGCGACGGCCCGGGCCGTCGCTGTCGGCGCAGGACCTCGCGGAGGTCGAGCGCCTGGTGGAGCGTCAGACACGGCGGCTGGCGGCGCTGGGCTGACCGTCCGCCCCGCGGCGGGTGCCCGTTCTCGACGACGGCCGGTCAGACGTTGAGGTGGTGCAGCGGCGCGCCCGGCCGCGGCCAGTCGATCGCCACCAGCCGCCCGGTCGTCGACAGCGTGACGAACGCGGTCCTCAGGTCCGGACCGCCGAAGCACAGGTTCGTCGTGTAGACGTCGGGCATCGGCACGAACCCCACCTCGCCGCCGTCGGGCGGGACCACCGTGATGCCGCCCTCCATCAGCGAGGCGACGCAGACGTTGCCGGCAGCGTCCACCGCCAGCGAGTCGAACAGCCGGTAGCTCGCCATCTGGTGCAGCAGCCGGCCGCCCCAGGGCATCGGGAAGGGCTCGCGGCTGAGCTGTCCGGGCCCGAGCACGTCCCAGACCCAGACGCGGCCCGCGCGGGTCTCCGCGACATAGAGCTTCGTGCCGTCCGGGGACAGGCCGATGCCGTTCGGCGTCATCATAGGCTGCACCGCCTCGACGATCGACGAGCCATCCGCGCGCGCGTAGTAGACCGCGCCGTAGTCGAGGTCGCGCGGCCGGGTCTTGCCGAGGTCGGTGAACCAGAAGCCGCCGTGGCCGTCGAAGACCAGGTCGTTCGGACCGCGCAGCGGACCGTTCGGTCCGTGCGTGTAGAGCACCTCCACCCGGCCGGTGGCGAGGTCCACGCGTTCGATGCGACCGCCCGAATAGTCGTGGGGCTGGTGCGCGGGGCGCATCCTGCCGCCGCTCATCTCGACCCACTCGAAGCCGCCGTTGTTGCAGAGGTAGACGCGGCCGTCGGGGCCCATCGCCGCGCCGTTCGGTCCGCCGCCGGTGTGCGCGACGACGTCGACGCGGCCGTCGGGCGATACGCGCGACAGCGTGCCGCGCGCGATCTCGACGAGCAGCACGTCGCCGTTCGGCAGCGCGATCGGGCCTTCGGGGAACTTCAGTCCGCGGGCGATCTCGCGGAGCTCGGGAGTCGGGGTCGTCATCGGGGCCTCGGGGTCGTGAGGGGCCGCGCCCGGAGCGCGGTGGGCGGTGTGGGTTCGTGCCGGGAGCGGCCCGGTCCGTGGCGCATCAGGCGATCCGCCGGTCGCGCCCCGCCCAGTACGGCTCGCGCAGCACGCGCTTCAGGATCTTGCCGCTCGGATTGCGCGGGATCGCATCGACGAAGTCCACGCTCTTCGGACTCTTGTAGTGCGCGATCCGCTCGCGGACGAAGTCGACGATCTCGCGCTCGGTCGCGCTCGAACCCGGCTTGAGCACCACCACCGCCTTCACCGCCTCGCCCCACTTCTCGTCGGGCACGCCGATCACCGCGCCGTCGGCCACCGCCGGATGGCGCATCAGCGCGTTCTCCACCTCGGCCGGATAGATGTTCTCGCCGCCGGAGACGATCATGTCCTTCAGCCGGTCGTGCAGGAACAGGTAGCCGTCGCGCCGGAAGCCCGCGTCGCCGCTGCGGAACCACGGCGGGCCACCGCGCGGGTCCGGCTCGAACGCCTCGTCGGTCGCCTTCGGCTTGCGCCAGTAGCCGGTCATGTTCTTCGGCGAGCGGATCCACAGCTCGCCCACCTCGCCGTCGTCGCACTCGTCGGTGGTCCCCGGGCGCACCACGCGGACCTCGACGTCCTGCATCGGCTGGCCGGCCGAGCGCAGCAGCGCGGCCCTGGGGCCCTCGGTGGCGTGGTCGTGCGCACGCAGCGCGGTGACCGCGCCGCAGGTCTCGGTGAGCCCGTAGACCTGGAGGAAGCCGCAGCCGAAGATGCGCATCGCGTCGGTCAGCACGCGTTCGCTGATCGGCGAGGCGCCGTACGAGATCATCGACAGCGAGGACAGGTCACGCGCCTCGACACCGGGCACCGCCAGCATGAACTGGATCATCGCCGGCACGAGGAACGCGTGTGTCACGCGCTCGCGCTCGATCGCGTCGAGCGCGGCCTTCGGGTCGAAGTCGGGCATCGTCACGCTGCGCCCGCCGAACGCGTGGGTCATCAGCGCGACGCCCGCGCCGGCGATGTGGAAGGCCGGCAGCACGTTGAGGTTCACGTGCACGCGCGGGTCGTAGGCCCACTCCTGCGACACGCCGTTGATGTGCGAGTGCGCCATCGCGCGGTGGGACAGCTCGACGCCCTTCGGCAGGCCGGTGGTGCCCGACGAATAGAGCTGCAGCGCGATGTCGTCCGGTCCGGGCGCGAAGCCCGGATCGTGCTCGGGTTGCGCGGCGATCCAGTCCCGCCAGACGGGCAGGGCGCCGCCGGGGCGGGTCGCGAGGCGCACGGTCAGCGAGGGCACGTCGAGCGCGGCCACCACCGGCTCGAACTCCGGGTCGGCCAGCATCACCTTCGCCTGCCCGTCGTCGACGATGTAGCGGACCTCGGGCGCGGCGAGCCGCCAGTTGACCGGCATGCAGACCGCACCGATCTTCTGCGCGGCGAGCACGAGCATCGCGCATTCCGGCTGGTGGCGCGTCAGGCAGGCGACGCGGTCGCCGCGGTCCACCCCGTGCGCGGCCAGCGCATGAGCGAGCCGGTTGGTCAGCGTCTCCACCTCGCCGAAGGTCCAGGCATGGTCGGGGGCCGCCCAGGCGACCGACTGCGGCCGCTCCCGCGCCTGACGGCGCGACATGTCCAGCGTCGAGATCTCCATGTGTCTCCTCGTGGCCGCGGTCGATGCGCCGCGTGCCGTTCCGGCCGCAGTGTGGCCGATCCCCGCGGTGGTGTCATCGGCCGGAGGCCTGGCCGGCCGTGTCAGACTCGCATCCATGGAACCGCTGCTGCTCTTCGTCCACGTGACCTGCGCCGCCGTCTGGGTCGGCGGGATGGCCTTCGCGCACTTCTGCCTGCGGCCGGCCGCGTTCGAACTGCTTCCGCCGCCGCAGCGGGTGCCGCTGATGGTGGGCGCGATGGGCCGCTTCATCCGCATCGTGGCGGCCGCGGTGGTGCTGCTCTGGGTCACCGGCCTGTGGCGCTTCGCGCAGGTCGGCGCGGCGAACGCGCCGCCCGGGTGGCACGCGATGGCGGGAATCGCCGCGGTGATGACCGTGATCTACGCCGTCATCGCACACGGGGTGTTCCCGCGCGTGCGCGCGGCGGCGGCGGACCAGCGGTGGCCGGAGGCGGCGGCCGGGCTGGGCCGCCTCCGGTCGCTGGTGGCGGTCAACCTCGCGCTCGGGCTCGCGACGATCGCCGCGGCGACGCTGCACCGCTGAGCGCGGCGGCGAACTCGCGCTCCATCTCGCGCCGGAACGCCACCGCCGGCTGCGAGGTGTCGATCTCCACGTCGGTCCATCGCACCGGCCTGCCGGCGGCCACCGGCCTGACCAGCTTGACGCCGTGCGCGAGACCGAGCGGCAGCCCGCCGGCGGCCAGCGAGTCGGTCGCCGGCATCAGCTTGCCGTAGACGGTGAAGCCGCCTTCTCCGTCCAGGGTCTCGCCCGCCTTCAGGTCGCGCTTGGCGGTGGCCACCACGTCCCCGCGCCAGCCGTCGGCCGCGCCGGTCGGCTCGCGGCGCAGCCCCACCGATGCGACGCTGATGCCCAGCTCCAGCCCGATGAGGTGGTAGGGCTTGTACATCGCGGTGTAGTTCCCCGACGTGTCGGTGTGCAGCCCGTACTCCTTGAAGCAGCGGCGCACGTAGTCGGTGTCGCCGGCGAAGGTCACGTAGACACCCCAGCGCAGGTCGCGGAACACCGGCCGGCGGTCGCGCTCCACGCTGGAGATCACCTCGACCTGGCCACGGTGGTGCAGCAGCCCGCCCTCGGCGACGGGGCGCATCACGTGGGGCAGGTCGTCGACGCCGCAGGGCGGGAAGGCGAGGCCGTCGGGCGCGGGCGTGAGACCGGTGGCGTTCGCCACCGCCGCCATCTCGATCGCCGACTTCGTGCCGTCGAGGAACGAGTTGAACATCTGGGCGTTCATGCCGCCCGCCTTCGCATCCTCGGGCGTGATGCCGTAGTGCGGCCAGACGGTCTCGGGCGTGGACGCGTGGTAGTCGGGGAGGTACTTCGTGCCCTTGCCGGCGGCCACCACCTCGAAGCCCGCGGTCCGGGCCCAGTCGACCATCTCGCAGATCAGCGCCGGCTGGTCGCCGTAGGCGAGCGAGTAGACGATGCCGGCCTGCTGCGCGCGGCGCGCGAGCAGCGGGCCGGCGAGCGCGTCGGCCTCGACGTTGACCATCACCACGTGCTTGCCGTGCTCGCAGCACGCGAGGACGTGCGCGATGCCGGCGGCCGGGTGGCCGGTCGCATCGATCACGACGTCCACCTCGGGTGCGGCGATCATCGCGAACGCGTCGTCGACGATCCGCACGGTGCCGCGCTTCGCGGCGTCCGCGAACGACTTCGCGCCGAGGCGGTCGGCAGGCCAGCCGACGCGCTTGAGCGCGGCCTTCGCGCGGACCGGCTGCAGGTCGGCGACGGCCACCAGGTGGATACCGGGCGTGCGCAGCGCCTGCGACAGGTACATCGTGCCGAACTTGCCGGCGCCGATCAGGCCGATACGCAGCGGACGACCCTCGGCCGCGCGCTGCCGGAGCATCCGGTGCAGGTTCATCGTCAGGCGGCCTTCGCGAGCGGCAGGTCGAGGATGCGCGCCGACGGATCGAGCAGGCAGTCGTCGGCCAGCGGCACGATGGGGGTGAAGTCGCGGTGGGCGATCCAGTCCGGCCGCTTGAAGCGGCGGATGTGATTGGAGACCGCACACAGGCTCAGGTAGACGATCGTCCGGTTCCAGGGCGACATGTTGGACGGCGAGCCGTGGACCAGGCACGAGTGGAACAGCAGCATCGAGCCGGGCGGGCCCTTGGGCGCGACGATGCCGCCGCGGGCGACGAGGTCGGTGATCGTCTTCTCGTCGATGGTCCACAGCGGGTAGCTGGTGGTGGAGAGGTCGTGGCTCGCCTCCAGCGCGCCGGCCTTGTGCGAGCCGGGGATGAACAGCAGCGGCCCGTTGAACTCGTTGACCTCGTCGAGGAAGACCGAGACGTTCATCGCGCGCGCCTCGGGCATGTCGTCGTCGGCCTTCCAGGTGCCGTAGTCCTGGTGCCATTGCCAGACGTCGCCGTCGAAGGCCTGCTTGCCGTTGACCTTGAACTGGTGCATGTACACCTGCTCGCCGAACAGCTGCGTGACCGGCTCGATCATCCTCGGGTGGCGGCCGAGCTTCGCGAACGCCTCGTTCATCAGGTGGGCGGCGAACACCGTGCGGACCGCGTCCGAACCCTTCTCGCGGATGATCTCGGGGCGGTGCTGCGCGTAGAGCGTTGGCACCTGGCCCTTCAGCACGGCCATCTCCTCGGCGCTGAACAGCCCGGGGAAGAACAGGTAGCCGTCGCGGTCGAACTGCTCCAGCTGTTGCGGGGTGAGCTTCATCGTCTCCTCCTGGGGATCGGGGTGTCGCCGGCGGCGGCCGGCGCGTCGTGATGGAAGGCCAGCCGAGCCATCGACAGCGCGGAGGCCTCGCAGTGTTCGCGGGCGAGCCGTTCGGCGAGGCGCGCGTCGCCGCGCACCACCGCGTTCAGGATCGCCAGGTGCTCGTTCCAGACGGTGCGCAGCGACGGGCCCTGCCGCAGGTAGGTGGCCATCGCGCGGCGGGTGTGGAGCCAATGGACCTCGGCGGTCTCGGCGAGCACCGGGTTGTGCGCGGCCTCGTACAGGAAGCGGTGGAACGCCACGTCGGCCTCGACCATCCGGGGCAGGTCGCCGGCGGCCGCGGCCGCGCGGCCGGCCCGGAT
>JBAXJZ010000057.1:0-12957 GCA_037137595.1 Burkholderiales bacterium
GCCTGTGGGGACCGCGACCGGCGCGCCCATCTCGGCCTGGATCGGCGCCCCGTCGGTGCCGCGGGGCTCGGGCACGACGGCGCCCGCGGCGCGGCGCAGGGTGAGCACGTCGTCGCGGAAGGCCACCGGCCGATACGCCGCCAGCAGCGCCGGCCAGCTCGCGCCGTCCTCGCCGGCCGGCACGCGTCCGTCGATCGGCTCGACCCGGAACGCGATCGAGTCGGGGGCCCCGGCGCCCGTCAGGTGACGGCGGTTGAGCTCGGCCAGCGCCGGCGTGTAGGCGGAATAGCTCTGGAAGACCGGTCGCGGACTCCAGCGGGCGCCGGAGGCGATCAGGTCCGCCTGCCGGTGCGAGTAGATGTCGGCCCGTCCCTCGAGCGGCAGCAGGCCGGCCTCCCGGTCGATCCGGGCCAGCGCGGCCCGATACGCCCGATGCGCCGCGTCCGGGTCGGCGAGCCGGTCGACCGCCCCCTGCCACGCGGACGCATACGTGTTCCGCCAGGCATCGACGATCGGTCCCACGCCCAGCGGCAGGTACTGGCCGTAGATCGCTCCCCACACGAGGGCGGCCGGCAGCAGCGCCGCCGCGGTCCATGGCGTGGGCGCGGCCATCACCATCGACAGCGACGCGAGCAGCACGAAGCCGCCGGCCACGAGCGCGTGGCCGTCGTGCCGCACGAAGCCGCCCTTGAACGCCAGGAACAAGGACAGCGCGTAGGCGAGCAGCGTCATCGGCCGGCGCGGCCGACCGGCCATGCCGAGCCACAGCGCGGCCAGCACGACCGCCGAGCCCGCCACGACCGCGAGCGGCTCCCAGCTCGGCCCGAGCGACGACATCGCAGCGGTGTAGCCGGAGATGATCGGCGTGATCCAGCGGAAGTAGTCGAAGAGCGCGTCCACCGGCTGCCCGACCGCCACCCAGCCTGCCAGGAGGGTGAACGTCGGCACGCCGACGAGCACGGCGACGGCGGGCCAGCGCCGTTCGATCACCAGCTGCAGACCCAGCAGCCCGGCGACCGCCCCGCAGGAGATCAGCATCGAGCCCTTCACCAGCGGCAGCAGCCCGAACGGCACGCACAGCAGGGCGAAGGCCGCCAGCCGCGAGGCCCGGTCGGGCGCGCCCGCGGGCAGCAGCCGGTCCGCACAGGCGAGGACCAGCAGCGGATACCAGAAGACCATCGGGTCGGGCAGGTGCACCAGCGCGCCGATCGCGAGAGACGACGCCACGAGCAGCAGGCCGGTGCGTCCGGCCGCCAGGATCCACAGGGCCGCGACGTAGCCCGCGAAGACCGGGATCGATGCGACGAGGGCCATCGCGTCGGTGCCCGGGTGGTAGACCCGCGTGTAGAGGACGGCAAGCGGCCCGTAGGTGAAGATCAGGTCGCGGCCGAAGGCCATCGACCGGGCGGCGGCCTCGTTCACCGCGATCATCCACGACGGGTCCAGGCCCGCCTCGGGCATTCTCGGCTCGAACGGGATCCATGCGCAGGCGAGCGTGAGCACCATCAGCACGCGGGTCGTGATCCACGCGACCCGCCCGGCCGCGGAGCGGGGCGACGCGACCCGCTGCCCTGGGACGATCTCGGATGTGGGCTCGACTGGCATCTGTGAGGCGAGGAGACGCGGATCGGTCCGCGAGGCAGGGGCACCCCGCCCGCCGCACGGGCCGGGACGGTCCGATCGCCGAAGGTGCGCAATGGCCGACCGGGACCGTCGGGTACGCGCCCGGTGCCCGGAGACGGCCGCCGCGGACCGGCGTCGACCCTGGCGGTGCGGCCGGAATCATAGCCTCTGTCCCCGGGAGTCTCCGAATCGGCCGACCCGGCCGGGCGGGTGTAGGGGCCGCTCCGGCTACAATATGCGTTTGACGATCTTTCCGAGGCTGGCCGCACGCACGTCGCGGGCCTACCCCCGCACGTTCCCCGGATGCTCAACCCGCACGCCCATCATCCCGGTTCGCCGGTCGCGCTCGTCGCGAGTCTCGCCGACCACGCGTCCCTGATCCGGCAGATGGCTCGTCGCGACGCGGTCGGGCGGTACCAGGGCTCGGTGCTCGGGCTGGCGTGGTCGTTCTTCCACCCCCTGCTGATGCTCGCGGTCTACACCGTGGTGTTCGGCGTGATCTTCAAGGCCCGCTGGGGCTCGGGGCCCGACGCGCCGGGCTCGAATGTCGACTTCGCGCTGATCCTCTTCGTCGGCATGATCGTCCACGGGCTGTTCGCCGAGGTGCTGAACCGCGCGCCGGGGCTGATCCTCGCCAACGCGAACTACGTGCGCCGCGTGGTGTTCCCGCTCGAGATCCTCGTGCCGGTGAGCATGCTCAGCGCGCTGGTGCACACGGCCATCAGCCTGCTGGTGCTGACGGCGGCGCTGCTGCTGCACCGGGGCTCGATCCCGCCGACCGCGGCGCTGCTGCCGCTGGTGCTGGTGCCGCTGCTGGTGCTGACGCTGGGGCTGGGATGGATCCTCGCGTCGCTGGGCGTCTACGTCCGCGACATCGGCCACGTGGTGGGCGTGGCGACGACCGTGCTGCTGTTCCTGTCGCCGATGTTCTACCCGGTCGAGGCGGTGCCCGAGAGCTTCCGCGCCGCGATCCGGCTGAATCCGCTCACGCTGGTGATGGAGCAGTGCCGCGAGGTGCTGATCTGGGGCAGGCTGCCCGACTGGGCCGCACTGGGGATGTACCTCGCCGGCGCGGCCGTCGTCGCCGTCGCGGGGTTCTGGTTCTTCCAGCGCACGCGCAAGGGATTCGCCGATGTCCTCTGACGCGATCTCGATCCGCGCGTCGGGGCTGGGCAAGTGCCACGCGATCTACGACTCGCCCCGCGACCGGCTCAAGCAGTTCGTGCTGCCGCGGCTGGCGCGGGCCGTCGGCGCCGAGCCCCGCCGTCACTACCGCGAGTTCTGGGCGCTGCAGGACGTGTCCTTCGAGGTCCGCCGCGGCGAGACCTTCGGGATCGTGGGCCGCAACGGGTCGGGCAAGTCCACGCTGCTGCAGCTGCTGTGCGGCACGCTGATGCCCTCGACCGGCGAGGTCCGCACCGAGGGCCGGATCGCGGCGCTGCTGGAGCTCGGCGCGGGCTTCAACCCCGAGTTCTCCGGCCGCGACAACGTCTACATGAACGGGCAGGTGCTGGGCCTGACGCGCGAGGAGATCGACGCGCGCTTCGACCGGATCGCGGCCTTCGCCGACATCGGCGACTTCATCGAGCAGCCGGTGAAGACCTATTCGAGCGGCATGTACGTGCGGCTCGCATTCGCGGTGATCGCCCACGTCGACGCGGACATCCTGGTGGTCGACGAGGCGCTGTCGGTGGGCGACGCCTACTTCGTGCAGAAGTGCATGCGCTTCCTGCGCGAGTTCATGGACCGCGGCACCCTGCTCTTCGTCAGCCACGACACCTCCGCCGTGCTGAACCTCTGCGACCGCGCGATGTTCCTCGAGCGCGGCCGGGTCCGGATGATCGACACGCCGAAGCGGGTCACCGAGGCCTACCTCGCCGATCTCTACGCCGAGACCCAGGAGGTCACCGGCGCGGCGACGCCCGACGGGCGGACGGCGCAGGCCGGCGCCGAGCCCGAGGAGGAGGAGTACGTCGACGTCCGCGAGGAGCTGGTGCGGCACTCCACGCTGCGCAACGACCTCGAGGTCTTCCGCTTCGACCCGGCCGCGGCCGCCTTCGGCACGGGCCAGGTCCGTGTCGACGCGGTGACGTTGCGCGACGGCCGGGGGCGCCCGGTGTCGTGGACCGTGGGCGGCGAGACCGTGCGGCTGGAGGTGCGCGCGGCCGCCGACGTCGAGGTGGCGCGGCCGATCGTGGGCTTTCTGCTGAAGGACCGGCTCGGCCAGGTGCTGTTCGGCGACAACACCTACCTGACCTACCGCGAGTCGCCGTGCCGCACGCCGGCCGGCCGGACGCTGGTGGCGAGCTTCGAGTTCCGGATGCCGGTGCTGCCGTCCGGGGACTACGCGATCTCGGTCGCGGTGGCCGACGGCACGCAGTCCGACCACGTCCAGCACCAGTGGGTGCACGAGGCGCTGGTGATCCGCGCGCACGCGAGCCGCGTGACCTTCGGTCTGTTCGCCGTGCCGATGAAGCACATCGAACTGGAGCTCGCGTGAGCCTGCCCGCCTTCCCCTGCCCGGTCTGCGGCGGCTCGCGCTTCCGTGCGGTGCCGGTGCTCTGGCCCGAGCTGGTATCGCGCTGGGGCCTGTCGCCCGCCGAGGCCGCGATGGTCGACCGCCAGCAGGGCCTGGTCTGCGAGGACTGCGGCAACAACCTGCGCTCGATGGCGCTCGCCGACGCGATCGTCTCGGCCTACCGCGCCCGCGGACCGCTGGCCGAGGCGATCCGCCGCGAGCCGCTCGCCGGGCTGCGCGTGCTCGAGATCAACCCGGCCGGCGGCCTGACCGCGACCCTGCGCGGCCTGCCCCGCCACCGGATGATGGAATACCCGGAGATCGACCTGACGGGACTGGCGTTCGAGGCCGGCAGCTGGGACCTGGTCGTCCACTCCGACACCCTGGAACACGTGCCCGACCCGCGCCGCGCGCTGGCCGAATGCCGGCGGGTGCTGGCGCCCGGCGGGCGCTGCATCTTCACCGTGCCGATCGTGCCGGGACGCCCGACCCGGTCGCGTGCCGGGCTGCCCGCGGCCTACCACGGCGCCCCGGGCGACGAGCGCGACGACCTGCTCGTCCACACCGAGTTCGGCGACGACGTCTGGGGCATCGTCCTGGGCGCGGGATTCCGGCACTGTACGATTCACGCCCTGGAGTTCCCCTCCGGACTCGCGATCGAGGCGAGGGCCTGAGTGCGGACGATGGGACGACAGACGATGGGACCAGCATGGCAGCCGAACTGACGCCGCACGGTGACGTCCCGCTCGAGTGGACCGGCGAACGCTACCTGCCCGAGGTCGGCGGCGAGATCGGGCTCGAGCACACGCACCGCTACCTGCTCGCTCGCGCGCTCGCCGCGGGCCGGGACGTGCTCGACATCGCGTGCGGCGAGGGCTACGGCTCGGCGATCCTCGCGGCCACCGCCCGCTCGGTGGTGGGGGTGGACATCGACGAGACGGCCGTCGGGCACGCGCGCGCGCGCTACCCGCGGCAGAACCTGCGCTTCCAGCCGGGCCGGGCCGACCGGATCCCGCTGGCCGACGCGTCGGTCGACCTGATCGTGAGCTTCGAGACGCTCGAGCATCACGACGCCCACGACGCGATGTTGCAGGAGTGCCGCCGCGTGCTGCGCCCCGGCGGCCTGCTGTGCATCTCCAGCCCGGACCGCTACGAGTACTCGGAGCGGCCCGGCACCACGAACCCCTACCACGTCCGCGAACTCAGCCGGTCGGAGTTCGAACAGCTGCTGCGCCGCCACTTCCGGCACGTCCGGATGTTCGGGCAGCGCGTGCGCTGCGGCTCCTTCGTCGGTCCCGCCGACGCGCAGCCCGGGGCGATGCGCAGCTTCGAGGCCGCCGACGGCGCGATCGAGGAGACCGAGGGCCTGGGCCGCCCGCTCTACCTGATCGCCTACGCGTCGGACACGCCGATCGCCGACCCGGTGGCGAGCGGGATGTTCTTCTCCGAGTCGGTCCACCCGCAGCACGAGGCGGTCGGCGCCCTCACGGCGCTGGTGGGCGAACGCGACCGGCAGCTCGACGCTATGCGCGCCGTCGCGGAACGCAACCGCGACGAGGCGGCCGCGTACCGCGGCGCCGCCGAGGACGCCGCCCGCCGCGCCGCCGACTCCGAGGCCGCGCGCGCCGCCGAGCGCGAGGCCGCGCTCGCCGCGCAGCGCCAGCTCGGCGATTCGGTGACCGCATTGCAGCGCCTGGTCGACGAGAAGGAGCGGATCGCGACCGCGCTGCGCACCGAGGTGTCCGAGCTGCGGACCTCCACCTCGTGGCGGATCACCGCGCCGCTGCGGACGCTGTCGCGCGCCGCCAGCCAGCCGCTGGGCGCCGTCCGCGCGCTGCGCCGGCGCGCCGGCGGGACCGCGCGCGCGGTCTACCGCCGGCTGCCGGTCTCCGAGTCGGTCCGCCGCGGGCTCAAGGACGCGGTCTACGCGCGGACCGGCTTCCTGCTCGCCGGCTCGGCCAGCTACCGCGCGTGGGTCGCGCAGCGCACGCCCGAAGCGCCGATCGAGACGCCGGCACCGGTGCTCGGCGGTCCGACCGAGGCGGCCGAGGTCGCCTCGAAGGACGACTACCGGGCGATGGTCGACTACGCACGCGCGTCGCGCCGGCGCCGCATCGAGTCGCTCGAGACCCGGCCGGTACCGCTGCTCGACTTCGACGAGACGCAGGCCCGGGCCCGTGCGAAGGCCCTGAGCTTCGACGAACACGAGTCGCCGACGGTGTCGATCGTCGTGCCGGTCTACGGCAAGGTCGCGATGACCGTCGAATGCCTGGAGTCGGTGCGCCGCGCGCGGACCGAGGCGAGCTACGAGGTGATCGTCGTCGACGACGGCTCGCCCGACGCGACCGGCGAGCTGCTGCCGGGCATCGCCGGCCTGCGCTACGCGCGCAACCCGTCGAACCTCGGCTTCGTGCGCACCTGCAACCACGGCGCGAGCCTCGCCCGCGGCCGCTTCCTGGTGTTCCTGAACAACGACGCGCAGGTCTCCGACGGCTGGCTCGACGCGCTGCTCGGCGTGCTCGAGTCGACGCCGGACGCCGGGGCGGTCGGCCCGCGGATCGTCTATCCGAACGGCCGCCTGCAGGAAGCCGGCACGGTGCTCAACCGCGACGCCTCGGCGACGCTGATCGGCCTGGCCGACGACCCGAACGCGCCGGCCTACGCGGCCACCCGCGAGGTCGACTACTGCTCCGGCGCCTGCCTGATGCTGCGCGCGGACCTGTTCCGCAGGATCGGCGGCTTCGACCTGCGGCTCGCGCCGTCCTACTGCGAGGACGTCGACCTCTGCCTGAAGGTGCGCGCCGAGGGCCTGCGGGTGCTCTACGTGGCCGACGCGCGGATCGCCCACCACCTGAGCGTGACCTCGAACGAGCTGCATTCGCGCTACAAGCGCTGGTGGGGCACGCGCAACCAGCAGCAGCTCGCCGAGCGCTGGCAGCCGACGCTGGACGCGATGAACGAGGTGCGGCTGATCACGTTCTACCTGCCGCAGTTCCACGCCATTCCCGAGAACGACAAGTGGTGGGGCCGCGGCTTCACCGAGTGGACCAACGTCACCCGCGCCCGCCCGAACTTCGTCGGCCACACGCAGCCGCTGCTGCCGGCGGACCTCGGCTACTACGACCTGCGCACGCCGGGCGTGATGCAGGCGCAGGCGGATCTCGCGAAGCGCTACGGCATCCACGGCTTCTGCTACTACTACTACTGGTTCGGCGGCAAGCGGCTGCTCGAGACGCCGCTCGAGGCGATGCTGGCCTCGGGCTCGCCCGACATGCCGTTCTGCCTGTGCTGGGCGAACGAGAACTGGACGCGCCGCTGGGACGGCCAGGACGCCGAGGTGCTGATCGGCCAGCAGCACTCGCCCGAGGACGACGAGGCGGTGATCGCCGACCTCATCCGCTACATGCGCGATCCGCGCTACATCCGGATGAAGGGCAAGCCGGTGCTGCTCGTCTACCGGATCAACGCCTTCCCCGACATCGCCTCGACGGCGCGCCGCTGGCGCGCGGCCTGCCTCGCGTCGGGGCTGGGCGAGATCACGCTGCTGTCGGTCGAGAGCCACGACGCCGCCGGCCGCTCGATCGACCCGCGGACCTTCGGCTTCGACGGCGCGATCGAGTTCCCGCCGCACCAGATGGGCGTGCAGGCGCCGGTGCCGCCGCTGCTGAACCCGAACTTCACCGGCCAGGTCTACGACTACCCGGCGGTGGCGCGGAAGTACATCGACCGCGAGTGGCCGGGCTATCCGTTCTGGCGTGGCGTCATCCCGCGCTGGGACAACACCGCGCGCCGGCAGGACCGCGGCGGGGTGTTCGTCGGCTCGTCGCCGGGCGCCTACCAGGGCTGGCTGGAGACGGTGGTCGAGCGGACCCGCGAGATGCACCACGGCGACGAGCGGGTGGTCTTCATCAACGCATGGAACGAGTGGGCCGAGGGCGCCCATCTCGAGCCGGACACCACGTTCGGACACGCCTACCTCGAGGCCACCCGCAACGCGCTCGACGCGCACCTGCTGACGCGGCGATAGGCCGGAACCCGGACACGATGGACATCTCCCTGCTCGAGAAGCTCGACGAGGTCAGGCTGGTCGGCCACCCGTTCGCCCCGATGGGCATGGGCGAGCACGTGCGCTGCGTGCTGCGCGCGATCCGCGCGGTGGGCGCGTCGCCGAAGGCGGTCGACGTCTACAAGCTGTCGCCCCGCAACGACCCGACGCTGGTCGAGGAACTGAACGGCGCGCTCGCCGACGGCCTCGGCCCGGTGGCGAACATCCTGCACCTGAACGGCGACGAGCTCGAGCAGGCGATCCCGCACCTCGGCGGCCTGCCGAAGGACGCGATCAACATCGCCTACCCCGCTTGGGAGCTGCCCCGCTATCCGGAGGTGTGGGCGCGCCGACTCGAGGCCTTCGACGAGGTCTGGGCGCCGTCGGCCTTCATCGCCGAGTCGATCGCCGCGTCGGTCTCGGTGCCGGTGATCCACATGCCGCTCGCCTGCGAGCCGCGGATGCGGACCTTCCTCGGCCGCCGGCACTTCGGCATCCCCGAGTCCTCGTTCGCGTTCCTGTACTTCTTCGACTTCACGTCCTTCGTCGCCCGCAAGAACCCGATGGCCGTGGTCGACGCCTTCGCCCGCGCCTACGCGAAGTGCGGCGAGCCCGACGCCTGCCTGGTCCTCAAGCTCAACCGCGGCGACCTCGCCCGCGAGGACTACGTGGCGTTCACCGAGGAGATGCGCCGCCGCCGCGAGCGCATCGTGCTGATCGACGCCACACTGAACGAGGACGAGATCCGCAACCTCGTCCACTGCTGCGACGCGTTCGTGTCGCTGCACCGCGCCGAGGGCTTCGGCCGCGGCATGGCCGAGGCGATGGCGCTCGGCCGTCCGGTGATCGCCACCGGCTGGTCGGGCAACCTCGACTTCATGGACGCCGACACCGCCTGCCTGGTCGACGCGACGCTCGTGCCGGTCGGCCCGGGCGAGTATCCCCATGGCGACGGACAGCAGTGGGCGGAGCCCGACGTCGGGCAGGCCGCCTTCCACATGGCCCGCCTGATCCGGGACCGCCGCTTCGCCGCCGAACTCGGCCGGCGCGCGTCGCGCAAGCTGCGCGTCGAGTTCAGCTACCGGGCGCGCGGCCTCGCCTACGCGCAGCGGATCATCGAGCTGCTCGGCGGCGACGCGGCCCCTCCTCCACGACACCAGACCCCGGGCGACGCCGCCCGCCGGAGCGCCCAAGCATGAAGGAATGCAGCAAGTCGATCGCCCGCCGGCTCCACACGCCGGCCTTCCACACGCGCTACTTCGTCGGCAAGGGGATCGACGTCGGCGGCCGGCCCGATCCGCTGTCGCTGTACGTCGAGCTGTTCCCGCGGCTCGAGAGCGTGCGCTCGTGGGACCTGGAGGACGGTGACGCGCAGTACCTCGAGGGCGTGCCCGACGGCAGCCTGGACTTCGTGCACAGCAGCCACTGCCTGGAGCACCTGGTCGATCCGCGCGTCGGCCTGCGCAACTGGGTCCGCGTGATCAGGCCGGGCGGCCACGTGATCGTCACGGTGCCCGACGAGGACCTGTACGAGCAGGGTGCGTTCCCGAGCACGTACAACGCCGACCACAAGTGGACCTTCACCATCCGCAAGCGCCGCTCCTGGAGCGAGCGCTCGATCAACGTGCTCGAGCTGCTGGACTCGCTGGGCGAGGACGCCGAGCCGGTGCGCATCGAGCTGCTCGACAGCACCTACCGCTACGCGATCCCGCGCTACGACCAGTCGCAGACGCCGGTGGCCGAGTGCGGCATCGAGTTCGTGATCCGCAAGCGCACCGCGCGCGAGCTGGAGTTCGGCGGGCATCCGCAGCGCACCACGCCGCTGGAGGACCGCGACATGCGGATCCACCTGAACCAGTATCGCGACGACCGGATGACGCTCAAGCGGACGAACACCGCGACGCCGCCGTTCACCAACGATGACCCGATCTGATTCCGCGGCCGATCCGACCGACGCCGTCCGGGCCCGCGCGCCGCTGCGGCTCGGGCTGGCCGGCGGCGGCACGGACGTCTCGCCGTACTGCGACGAGCACGGCGGCCAGGTCCTGAACGCGACGATCGACCTGTACGCCTACGCGACGCTGGTGCCGCGCCGGGACGGGCGCGTGCTGCTGCGCGCGACCGACCTCGAGCAGCAGCTCGAGCTGCCCGCGACCGCGGCGCTGCCCACCGACGGCCTGCTCGGCCTGCACAAGGGCGTCTACAACCGCATCGTCCGCGACTTCCGCGGCGGCCGACCGCTGCCGATCACCATCAGCACCTACTCCGACGCGCCGGCCGGCTCCGGCCTGGGCTCGTCGTCGACGCTGGTGGTGGCGCTGGTGAAGGCCTTCGTCGAACTGCTGAACCTGCCGCTGGGCGAGTACGAGATCGCCCACCTCGCCTACGAGATCGAGCGCGTGGACCTCGGCCTGCTCGGCGGCAAGCAGGACCAGTACGCCGCCACCTTCGGCGGCGTGAACTTCATCGAGTTCTTCGCCGACGACCGCGTGCTGGTGAACCCGCTGCGCGTGAAGAACTGGATCCTCTCCGAGCTCGAGTCCTCGCTGCTGCTCTACTACACCGGCGTGTCGCGCGAGTCGGCCGCGATCATCGTCGAGCAGAGCGAGAACCTGCGCTCGGGCCGCCACCGCACGCTGGAGGCGATGCACGCGCTCAAGCGCGAGGCGGTGGTGATGAAGGAGGCCGTGCTGCGCGGCGACTTCGACAGCTTCGTCGCGTCGATGGAGGCGTCGTGGCAGTCCAAGCGCTCGGCGGCCTCGGCCATCGCCAACGCGCGCATCGACATGATCCACGATGCGGCCATCGCCGCCGGCGCGCGCGCCGGCAAGGTGTCGGGCGCGGGCGGCGGCGGCTTCATGATGTTCTTCGTCGATCCCGACCGCAGGATGGACGTCGCCCGGCGTCTGGCCGGCTTCGACGGCCGCATCGTCAACTGCCACTTCACCAAGATCGGCACGCAGGGATGGAGATTGCCTTGAACGAATCGATCCGAGCAGAACTGAAGGCCTGCGCCGAGGGCCTGGCGGCGGTGGCCGCCGACCCGGCGATCGCCGCGGCCGTCGAGGCCATCGCCGCCGCCTGCGTGGCCGCGCTGCGTGGCGGCGGCAAGGTGCTCTTCGCCGGCAACGGCGGCTCGGCGGCCGACGCCCAGCACCTCGCGGGCGAGTTCGTCAGCCGCTTCAACTTCGACCGCCCGGGGCTGGCCGGCATCGCGCTGACCACCGACACCTCGGTGCTGACCGCGATCGGCAACGACTACGGCTACGAGCACGTGTTCCGCCGCCAGGTGCAGGCGCTCGCGCGGCGCGGCGACGTGCTGATCGGCCTGTCCACCTCCGGCAACTCGCCGAACGTCGTCGCAGCCCTCGTCGAGGCGCGGGCGATGGGCGTGGTCACCGCGGGCTTCACCGGCAACCGCAACGGGAAGATGGACGCGCTGTGCGACCACCTCGTGCGGATCCCCTCGTCGCTCACGCCGCGGATCCAGGAAGGCCACATCGCCGTCGGCCACACGCTGTGCGGCGTGGTCGAGGCGGCGATGTTCGAGCGTCCCGGGGCCTGAGCGTGGAGGCGATCGTCCTCGCGGGCGGTCTGGGCACCCGGCTGCGGCAGGTGGTGCCCGACCTGCCCAAGCCGATGGCGCCGGTCGCCGGACGACCGTTCCTCGAGATCCTGCTCACCGCGCTGGCCGCGCGCGGCGTCGACCGCGTGGTGCTGTCGGTGGGCCACCGCGCCGAGGCGATCACCGGCCACTTCGGCACGCGCTGGGGCGGACTGGAGATCGAGGCCGCGGTGGAGGACACGCCGCTGGGCACCGGCGGCGCGCTGCGCTTCGCGCTCGACCGCTGCCGCCGCGACCCGGTGCTGGTGCTCAACGGCGACACCTTCCTCGACCTCGACCTAGAAGCCCTCGCGCGGCGCTGGGACACCGAGGGGCGGCCGCTGATCGTCGCCCGCGCGGTGCCGGACACCGCGCGCTTCGGGCGGCTCGAGGCCGTCGACGGGCAGCTGGCCGGCTTCTCCGAGAAGGGCACGGCGGGCCCGGGACTGATCAATGCCGGCACCTACCTGGTGCCGCGCGACCTGCTCGACGCGTTCCCGGCCGGACGTCCGTTCTCGCTGGAGACCGACTACCTCGTGCCGCGCGCCGTCGCACGCGGCTTCGGGGTGTTCGTCAGCGACGGTCTCTTCATCGACATCGGCGTGCCGGACGACTACGCGCGCGCGCAGACGCTGCTGGCGCCGTTCGCATCGAAGGCATGAGCCGCGCGCTCTTCCTCGATCGCGACGGCGTGATCAACGTCGACCACGGCTACGTCCACCGGATCGACCACTTCGAGTTCGTCGACGGCATCTTCGACCTCGGCCGGGCCGCGGTGGGGCTCGGCTGGCGGCCGGTGGTGGTGACCAACCAGGCCGGCATCGGCCGCGGCTACTACGACGAGGCGCAGTTCCAGGCGCTGACCCGCTGGATGCGCGGGCGCTTCGAGGCCGAGGGCGCGCCGCTCGCGGCGGTCTACCACTGCCCCTTCCATCCGGAGCACGGCGTGGGCGCCTACAAGGTCGACTCGTTCGACCGCAAGCCGCAGCCCGGGATGCTGCTGCGGGCCCGCGACGACCTGGGCCTGGACCTCGGCGCGTCGATGATGATCGGCGACACGGTGTCGGACATGCTCGCCGCGCAGCGCGCGGGCGTGCCGGTGCGCTGCCTGCTCGTGCACGGCGACGCGCCGGAGGCGGACGACGCGCCGCCCGTCCACACCCACCG
>JBAXJZ010000058.1:0-12844 GCA_037137595.1 Burkholderiales bacterium
ACCGCTACCTGCGCGGCTTCGATCCGGCCCCGGCCGCCGCCTTCACCCGGGTCGCGGCCGACGACGAGGGCCGCGTCGTCGGCTTCGCAACCGCCGGCGCCTCGCGCGGCCCGCGCGGCGTGCCGGTCGTGCCGCGGCAGGGCGAGGTCTGGATGATCTACCTGCTGCCCGACGCGCAGCGCCACGGCCTGGGCACGCGGCTGATGCGCTCGATGGCCCGCGGCCTGGACCGGCGCGGCCTGGGCTCGATGGTGGTCTGGGCACTCGCCCGCAACGACCCCGCGCGCCGCTTCTACGAGCGGCTGGGCGGCCGCGTCGTCGCCGAGCGCACCACGCCGGTGGGCGCGCAGCGGCTCGACGAGGTCGCCTACGGCTGGCCCGACCTGCGCACCCTGATCGACGGCTGAGGGCCGGCCGGGCGCGCCCGCGCCTTACAATGCGGACCTCCGCAACCTCCCTCCCGACGGATCGGTCATGAGCATCTCCCGCATCGGCGTCATCGGCGCCGGCACCATGGGCAACGGCATCGCGCAGGCCTGCGCGGTCTGCGGCATCGACGTCGTGATGGTCGACATCGCGCAGCCGGCCGTCGACAAGGGGATCGCCACCGTGGCCGGCAGCCTCGAGCGGCTGGTGAAGAAGGACAAGCTGTCGGCCGCCGACCGCGAGGCCGCGCTGGCCCGCATCACCGGCTCCACGAGCTACGACGACCTGAAGGGCCTGCCGCTGGTCATCGAGGCCGCCACCGAGAACCTCGAGCTCAAGGTGAAGATCCTCAAGCAGCTCGACGCGCTGCTCGGCGCCGAGACGATCGTCGCCACCAACACCTCGTCGATCTCCATCACGAAGCTCGCGGCCGCCACCCAGCGCGCCGACCGCTTCATCGGCATGCACTTCTTCAACCCGGTGCCGATGATGGCGCTGGTGGAGATCATCCGCGGCCTGCAGACCAGCGACGCGACGCACGACGCGGTCCGCGACCTCGCGGTGCGCCTGGGCAAGACCCCGATCACCGTGAAGAACGCGCCGGGCTTCGTCGTCAACCGGATCCTGGTGCCGATGATCAACGAGGCCTTCTTCGTGCTGGCCGAGGGCCTCGCATCGCCCGAGGACATCGACGCCGGCATGAAGCTCGGCACCAACCACCCGATCGGGCCGCTGGCGCTCGCCGACCTGATCGGGCTGGACGTCTGCCTCGCGGTGATGAACGTCTACTTCGACGAGTTCAACGACTCGAAGTACCGGCCGTGCCCGCTGCTGAAGGAGATGGTCGCGGCCGGCTGGCTGGGCCGCAAGACCGGCCGGGGCGTCTACACCTACTGAACGCGACGATGCGGGGCGCGGCGCGCCCCGCCGGGGAGAGACCGATGACCGCCACCACCGCCCGCGTGCCCACCGAGGCCGAGCGCGCCGCCTTCGAGGCGCAGCTGCGCGCCGACGGCTACGACGAGATCCTGACGAAGACGCTCGAGCCGAACGTCGAGATCCCGCTGCACACGCATCCGTACGACGTGCGCGCACTGGTCCTCGACGGCGAGGCGACGATCGACTGCGGCCAGGGCCCGCGCACCTATCGCCCGGGCGACGTGCTCGTGGTCGAGCGCGACCTGCCGCACAGCGAGGTCTACGGGCCCGCCGGCTACACCTTCCTGCTCGGCCGGCGCCACGCCCGCGGCTGAGGCGCCGGACCCACGACTAAGCCCTCTCGGCGAGCCCGCTGCCGATCGCGGGGTGGCAGCGGCACGGGCTTCGCGCTAAGGTCGACGTTTCACGCACGAGCCGGGGGCGGCCCCGACGCGATGAAGCTGCTCCTCGTCGACGACCATTCGCTGTTCCGCAGCGGGCTGCGCCTGCTGCTGTCGGACCTCGACGACTCGGTGAGCTTCGACGAGGCCGGCTCGGTGGAGGAGCTGCCCGTCGACCTGGCGGCGCCCGACCTCGTGCTGCTCGACCTGAACCTGCGCGGCGTCAGCGGCCGCCCGGCGCTGGAGCGTCTGCGCGAGCGGCTCCCCGACGCGCCGATCGTCGCGCTGTCCGGCGAGGAGGATCCCGAGCTGATCCGCTGCGTGATCGAGGATGGGGCCTCGGGCTTCATCCCCAAGGCGTCCACGCCTGCGGTGATGATCGGCGCGCTGCGCCTCGTGCTCGCCGGCGGGATCTACCTGCCGCCGGCGGTGCTGCGCGCGGCGCCGTCGATGCCGCCGGCGGTCCCGCCGGCATCCCACCCCGCCGACCGCGCCGAGCCCGGCCCGTCGGCGCACCCGACCGGCACGCGGCCGCCGATGCCCTTCGTCGCCGGGCTGACGGGCCGCCAGCAGGACGTGCTGATGCTCGCGGTCCGCGGCAAGTCCAACAAGCAGATCGCCCGCGAATTCGACCTGTCCGAGGGCACGGTCAAGCAGCACCTGTCGGCGGCGTTCCGCGTGCTGGGCGTCTCGAACCGGACGGAGGCGGTCTACGCGGTCGCCGAGCTGGGGACCGGAGGCTGGCCCCGGCATGGCGACTGAGTCCGGCGCCGAGCGGGGGGCGGCCGGCGCCGCGCTGCCCGAATCGGCGGAACAGGAGATCCTGAACGGCCTCGCGCGGCAGGCGCGCAGCGTGCCCGCGCCGGTGGTCCTCGCGGCGCTGGTGGCAGCCGGGGCGATGGCCGATGCGGTGCCGATGGGCCTGCTGGTCGTCTGGGTCGGCGCGGTGGCGGCGATCCAGGCGTTGCGCTGGCGGCGCATCCCGGCGCTCGCCGCCGACACCTCGCGCCCCGAGGTCGAGCGCCTGCGCGAGGCGGCGCGGCTCAGCCTCGCCAACGGCTGCGTGCATGCGAGCATCGGCCTGGTGTTCCCGATGCTCGGCCTGGGCCAGCGCGCGGTGGTGACGATGATCCTCGTCGGTCTCGCGTCGGGGACCGTCGTCAGTTCCGCGGGCTGGCGGGCGATGTTCCGCGGATTCGCGCTGCCCATCTTCGGCGTGCTCGCGCTGATGTGGGCGTCGCTGCCCGCCGACGAGCTGGGCGTGCTGGTCCGCCTCGGCATCGCGGCGCTCATCGTCGTGCTCTACCTGCTGCTGCAGGGGCTGGCGGACTCGACCTCGGCCGCGCTGCGCGAGACCTTCGAGATCCGCCGCCGCGAGGTCGGGCTGCGCGCCGAGCAGCTCGTGCTGAACGAGCGGCTGCAGGCGGCGCTCGCCGACGCGCAGGCCGCCAATCGCGCGAAGACGCGCTTCCTCGCGTCGGCCAGCCACGACCTGCGCCAGCCGCTGCATGCGCTGCTGCTGTTCAGCGCCGCGCTCGCGATGCGGCCCCTCGACGGCAAGTCCAAGGAGATCGCGGGTCGCATCGACGACGCGACGCAGGCGCTCGCCCACGAGCTCGACACGCTGCTCGACGTCTCCAAGCTCGATGCGGGTGCGGTCCGCGTGACGGTCGAGCGGGTCGACGCCGGCGCGCTCGCCGAGCGGCTCGCGCAGACCATGGCGCCGCTCGCCCACCGCAAGGGCCTGGCGCTCGAGTGCCACGCGCAGCCCGGCCTGTGGGTCGACACCGACCGCGGCCACGTCGAGCGGGTGCTGCGCAACCTCGTCGACAACGCGATCAAGTACACCGGATCGGGGTCGGTCACGCTGTGCGCGCGGCGGGTCGGCGGGCGCGTCGCCTGGGCGGTGACCGACACCGGCCCGGGCATCCCGCGCGACGAGCACGCGCGGATCTTCGAGGAGTTCTACCAGATCGGGAATCCCGAGCGCGACCGCCAGCAGGGCCTGGGCCTGGGGCTGGCGATCGTGCGCCGGCTGGTCGACCTGCTCGGCGGCCGGCTCGTGCTCGATTCCACGCCGGGCCGCGGCTCGACCTTCGAGCTCTCGATGCCGGCTGCGGAGGTGATCGTCGAGACCGTCGCCGACCCGGGCACGGGGTCGGCGCGGCCGCTCGACGGGGTGCACGTGATGGTGGTCGACGACGAGGCCAGCGTGCGGCTGGGCACGCAGCTGCTGCTCGAGGGTTTCGGCTGCCGGGTCACGCTGGTCCGCGACTCCGACGAGGCGGTCGAGATCGCGTCCGAGGACCCGCCCGACGTGGTGCTCGCCGACATGCGCCTCGAGGGGCGCGACAGCGGGGTCCGGGCGGTCAACCGGCTGCGTGCGCTCCGGCCAGGGCTGCCGGCGCTGCTGGTGAGCGGCGACACCGCGCCCGACCGGCTGCGCGAGGCGCGCGACGCCGCGCTGCCGCTGCTGCACAAGCCGGTGCCCGCCGACCTGCTCGCACGCAGCATCGCGGAGGCGCTGGAGGCGCGGACGTGAGCGGCGACGCGCCCGCGAAGCGCGCGCGCTACGTGCTCGCCCGCGGCTACGAGGCGCTCGCCGCCGCGTCGGCCGCCGGCGAGACCTGGGACCTGGTGATCGTGGGCAGCGGCTACGGCGCGTCGGTCGCCGCCGAGGCCTTTGCGCGGCGCGTGCGCGCGCACGACGGCCGGCCGCTTCGGATCGCGCTGCTCGAGCGCGGCGAGGAGCGGCTCGCCGGGTCGTTCCCCTCGGGCTTCTCCGACCTGCCCGGCGAGCTGCGGTTCGCGCGAGCCGGCGCTCGGCGCCACGGCGGCAAGCCCGGCGGGCTCTTCGACCTGCGGCTCGGCGCCGACGTCACGGTGCTGGTGGCCAACGGCCTGGGCGGCGGCTCGCTGATCAACGCCGGCGTGATGGAGCCGCCGAGCGAGGCGACGATGCGGCGCCCCGAATGGCCGGCCGTGCTGCGCGAGATGGACCCCGCCGAGCGGCGGCGCTGGTTCGAGCGGGCGCGCGAGGTGCTCGGGCTGCCGGCCGACGGCGCGCTGCCCCGGCCGGGCGAAGGTCGCCACGTCGACCCGGATGGCGCGCCGAAGGCCCCCGAACGGCCGCGCAAGGGCCGCGCGCTCGAGACGATCGCCCGCGCGAGCGGGCTGCGGGTCGAGGACGCCGCCCCCCATGCACCCGCGTCCGGCGCGATCTGCCGCCCCGTGCCCGCCACCGTCGCCGGCCCCTGGGGCGGCTCGCGTCGCGGCGACGGCCTGCGCGCCTGCATCGGCTGCGGCGACTGCGCGACCGGCTGCAACCACGACGCGAAGGACTCGCTCGACCGCGGTCCGCTCGCGCGCGCGGCCGCGGCCGGCGTGTCGATCTTCGTCGGCTCGACGGTGACCGGCATCGTCCCGCGTCCGGCGGTGCCCGGGCGGCCGGACGCGCCGCGCTGGTCGCTGGTGGTGGCCCCGACCGAGCCGATGCTGACCCGACGGCTCGGGCCGGCGATCGTGCACGCGCGCCGGGTGATCGTCGCCGCCGGCACGCTCGGCTCCACCGAACTGCTGATGCGCTCGCGCCAGGCGGCGCCGCCGCGCGACGGCGCGCCCGCCACCGGCCTGCGCGTGTCACCGCGGCTCGGCGAGCGCGTCGGCTCGAACGGCGACGCCATCCACGCGATCTGCGGTTTCCCCGAGCCGGTGGGCACCGCGGCCGACGAGCGCCGTGCACCCGCCCGCCGCGGCATCGGTCCGACCATCTCCACGATGCTCGACCTGCGCGACGCGCCGACGGTGGCGCCGGTGCCGATGGTCGTGCAGGACCTCGGCGTGCCGGGCGGGCTGGGCACGCTGTTCGGCGAGACGGTGACCACCTCGCTCGCGTTCGCGCGGCTCGCCGACGGCGACCCGCGTCCGCACGCGCACGGCCGCCCGTCGCGCGAGCCGTACGCGGTGCAGGCGCACGTGGTGCGGCGCACCGCGCTGGTCGCGATGATGGGCGACGACGGCGCCGCCGGCCGGGTGGCCGACCCGGTCGAGGGCGCGGGTCCGGGCACCGCCACCGTCGATTGGCCGCAGGCCGGCGACCAGCCGGTGTTCGACGCGCAGATCGAGGTCCTGAAGACCCTGGTGTCGCGGCTCGAGCCGGTGCCGGGGCAGCCGCCCCCGACCGTGCTGCCGAACCCGGGTTGGCGGCTGCTGCCGCCGAACGTCGAGCGCACGATCGGCAGGGTCCGCGGTCCGCTGTTCTCGGTGCACCCGCTGGGCGGCTGCGCGATGGGCCGCGGTGCGCTCGACGGCGTGGTCGACGACCTCGGCCGCGTCTTCGACGCCGACGCGCCCGACGGCGGCGTGCTGGACGGGCTCGCCGTGCTCGACGGCGCGATCGTGCCCTGCGCGCTGGGGATCAACCCGGCGCTCACCATCACGATGCTCGCGGTCCGCGCGAGCCGGCTGCTGTGGACCGACGACTGGCCCGAGGCGCCCGCGGCCCCGGCCGGCGCGGTCGGCGACCCGCCGCCGCGCCCGGTCTACGCGATCGTCGACGCGCGGGCCGCGCGCCCCGCGGAGCCGACCGAGGTCGAGATCGTCGAGCGACTCGTCGGCCGCGCGACCCTCGACACCGCCGAGGGCGCGCGCGAGTGCCGGATCGAGCTCACCCTGCGCTTCGAGCCCGCGCGCCTGCGCGAGCTCGCGACGCGGCACGGCACGCGGCTGCGGGTCGCCGGACCCGGCAGCGACGCCGCCGACGCGCCGCCCGCGATCGCCGACGCGCGCCCGTCGAGCGAGCTGCGCATCCTGGACCTCGAGGTGCTGGCCGACGCCGCGCGCGATCCGGCGGTCGGCAGCCTCGAGCAGGCCGACGTGCGCGCGGCCGCGACGCTGTTCGCCGCGCCCGTCTCGGGCTCGCTGCGGGTGCTGGTGCGCGAGGCCACCGCACCGGTCCCGCGCGCGATCGAGGCACTGTGGGCGTGGGTCCGCAACCGCGGGGCCCGCGACATCATGCAGGGCGGCGGCGGCATCGCCGGGCGCGTGCGCCGCGGGGCCCTCAAGCCGATCCTGCGCGACGGCCGCCTGCACCCGCCGTCATGGCCGCGGCGCGTGCTGCGCACCTGGGGCGCGACGTTCCGGGAATACACGGCCTTCGGCCGGGACCTGTGCCGGATCGCGACCCGCGCGGGTGAAGCACGGCGTTTCGAGTACGCGCTGCGGCTGGGCGTGCCGACCGAGGGCGGCGGCCGCGCGTTCCCCGCGCTCGCCGGCGGCGGCGGACGGCTCGAGCTGCACAAGCGCTTCGCCTACGTGCGGCGCGGCAACCCGTTCAACCAGCTGTCGCGGGCCACGATCGACACCTCGCCCTTCGGCGTCACCACGAACGACGGCGTCGTGCTCTCGCTCGACACCGCCTGGCTCGCGAGCCGTCGGATCCCGCTGATGCGGCTGGTGCGGATGGACTCGCTGCCCGACGCCTACGCCGACATCGCCGCGCTCGCGGCGACGGTGGCGCGGATGTCGGTGGGCATCCACCTGTGGTCGTTCCGCAAGCCGGAGCCGCCGGTACCGCGCGTGCCGCAGCGTCTTCCCGGGCCGCTGCCCCTGGCCAGGGCCGAGCGCCCGGACGGCACCGTCGAGGACGACGCGCGCGAGCTCGTCCCCGAGATCGTCTGGCTGCCCGTCGACGCCGGCCGGCGCGACCCCGACGAACCGCCGGCCGGCGGCGAGGGCACGGGCCGCGTCGCGGTTCGGCTCGCCCGCTACCGGTTCCGCGATGCGCGCTTCGACGCCGGTGCGCCGCCGATCGTCACCTTCCACGGCTACAGCGCGAGCGGCACGACCTTCGCGCATCCGTCGCTCGAGCCGAGCTTCGCGCGCTACTTCGCCGAGCGCGGCCGCGACGTCTGGGTCGCCGACCTGCGGACCAGCTCGGGCATCGAGGCCACCGGGCGGCGCCCGTGGCGCTTCGAGGACGTGGCCTGGAACGACGTGCCGGCGATCGTCGCCCACGTCTGCGCGGCCACCGGCCGGCCGCAGGTCGACGTGGTCGCGCACTGCATGGGCGCGGTGATGGTCTCGATGGCGGTGCTGCGCCCCGACGGCCACGACGGGCCGTGGCGCGCCGAGCTCGACGCGCTGCCCGGCCGCATCCGCCGCGCCGTGCTGTCGCAGGGCGGCCCGGTGCTGTGCTTCAGCCCGGCGAACCGCCTGCGTGCCTACGTGATGTCCCGCAAGCGGATGCTGCTGGGCGACGGCGAATGGGACTTCCGCGCGGCCGTGCCGCCGACCGCCGCCGACGACCTGATGGACCGCCTGCTGTCGCCGATGCCGTACCGCGACGACACGCATTTCGACCTCGAGAACCCGATGCTGCGGCCCGACCCGTCGCGGACCGCCTACGTGCGCACCCGCCACCGGCTCGACGCGCTGTTCGGCGAGACCTTCCCGCTCGCGCCGATCCCGCAGCAGGTGCTCGACTCGATCGACGACTTCTTCGGGCCGATCCACCTGGAGACCGTCGCGCAGACCATCCGCTTCGCGCTCGACCAGCGGGCCGCGTCGGCGGTGGGCCCGACCGCGCCGGGGCTGGAGATCCGCACCGATCCGGCCTTCCTGGCCCGCCGCTGGACCTTCCCGACCCGCCACTTCGTGGGCGAGCACAACGGGCTGCTCGACGCGTCGACGGTCACCGCCGCCAACCATGCGTTCCGCCACCTCGGGGGACGCTACCTCGCGCAGACGCTCGAGGGCTTCGGCCACCAGGATGTGCTGATCGGCCGCGACACGCTGCGGTTCTTCGACGGCCATGTCGCCCCGTTCCTCGACCCCGACGCGGCCGGACCGACATCGGGCGCGCCGGTCGCCGCCGCGACGGCCGCGATGCCCGCGACGGCGGGAGGCCCGGATGCACCCTGAACGGCGTCGGCGGCCGATCGAGGCCACCTGGGCGGTCGCGCCGCGCGTCGCGGACGTGACGGCCGAGGACGCGAAGCGGGTCGAGCTGCGCGTCGAGCCGCGGCTCGGCTCGGGGCCGCCGTGCGCGGTGGTGCTGGTGGGCCCGTGGACGGCCGCGGCCCTCGGCCCGGTGCGTGCCGCGGCCTCGCTCGAAGACGCGCCGTGGCCGGCGGTGGTGCGTGACGGCGAGCGGGACGCGGCCCCGGCGACGGTCGACGCGGGCGCAGCGCCGCGGCATCCGGGCCCGGCGCCGTCCGCGCTGGTGATCCGCGTCGCACGCGCGGCGTCGGACCCCGAGGGCGGCTGGTCGGTCCGTCGCCCGTCGCCGGACGACGCTGCCGTCGGCGACCACGCGGTGCTCCAGCTGTGCTCGGCCGGCGGCGACGCGGTCGCGCCCGGCGACGCGGCGCTGGTCCGCGCGGTCCTGCTGGCGATCCGCGAGGCGCTCGAGGGCTGGACCCCGCCGCTGGTGCGGTTGCGGCCGTGGGTGGAGCCCGACGCGTCGGCGCCGCTCGAGCTGTTCGCCTTCAGCTGCCAGTACCCGCCCGGGCTGGTCGAGGGGCCGGTGGCCTACGGCTCGATGCACCGGCTGGCGCGCGCGCTCGACGCGCCTTCCGAGCCCGGCTTCGTCCGCGGCGCGGTGTCGATGGGCGACCTGGTCTACGTCGACGCCACCGCCGGCCTGTTCGAGCCCAAGTCGATGTCGGAGCGTTTCGACGGGCCCTGGGAGCGGTTGCGCGAGTCGGCCGAATGGCGATCGATGCGGACCGCCGCCGGATCCGGCTTCGTCGCGCTGGCCGACGACCATGAGTTCGACGACAACTGGGAGCCCGACGCCGACGACACGACCCGCGCGATCGTCCGCGGGCGCGGCATCGCGGCCTTCGCGCGCCACCTGCACGCGGCGGCGCCCACGGTGGGCGCCGGCGGCGGCCCGGTGGTGCGCTTCCCCGGCGGCGCGTCGGTCTTCCTCGCCGACACGCGGATCGACCGCGAGCGCCGGCGCCTCGAGTCGGTCCTCGAGGCCTCGATCCTGCACGAGCCCACGCGGGGCGATCCGTCCCGCGCCGCGCACGGCTGGACCGCGCTGCGCGACTGGCTGAACGCGCGCCGCCGCGACGATCCCTGGCGCCCGAAGTTCGTGTTCTGCCCCGCGCTGCTGCTGCCCCGGCGGCTGTCGAGCACCGTCGACGCCCCGGCGAGCGCGCTGCGCTCCGACGCCTGGGACGGCTTTCCCGGGTCGATGCACCGGCTGTTCCGCATGCTCGTCGAGGACGACCTGCGCAACGTCGTCGTCGTCTCCGGCGACGAGCACTTCTCGATGAGCGTGCGCGCGACGCTGACCGGCGCCGGCCGCTCGCTGTCGGTCTTCTCGGTGCACTGCTCGGCGATGCACGCGCCCTATCCCTTCGCCAACGGCCGCGTCGAGGACTTCGCCGCCGACGGCGACGCGTTCGTGCTGCCCTGCGGGGCCGCGGACGACCACCCCGAGGCCGCGCGCTGCGAGGTCGACGCGGTGCGCGTGGCCCGGCTGCGCGAGGGCTTCGCGCGGCTGCGCGAGCGGCGCGCCGGCGACGCGTGGACCGTCGAGATCGACTGGTTCGACGGCCGCGGCTACCGCGACGGCGAGGCGCGGTACCTGGAGGACGATGCGCCGGCCGACGCCGGCCGGGGCGCGCGCCTCGCCGTGCTGCGCCGCCGCCACGACGATCGCGAGGTGCTCTGCCTCGACCGCCCGGCCGGCACGCCGCCCGCCCACCCGTGTCGCGACACTGGCCGGACGGACTAGCCGATCGGTGGATTGCACGGGCCCGCCCGACCGCCGTCTAATCGGCGGAACCCTGCCCGTCCCCGTCGGGGACCTCCTTCCGGGCCCGCCCGCGTCATGCACGTCCTGCTGGTCGACGAACACGCGCTCTTCCGGACCGGCCTGCGCTGCCTGCTGTCCGAGCTCGACGGGGCCCTGACCTTCGACGAGGCCGGCCGCCTCGCCGAGGCGCTGGCGCACCGCGGCCCGCCGGTGGACCTGCTGGTGCTCGATCCCGCGCTGCCGGACCGCGGCGGCACGGACGTCGTCGCGCGCCTGCGGGCCGTGCACGCCCGGGCCGAGCTCGTCGTGGTCTCGGCCGAGGACGACCCCGCCCGGGTGCGCGCCGCGATGGAGGCGGGCGCCTCCCGCTACCTGCGCAAGGCTGCGCCGTCGTCGCAGCTCGTCGCCGCGCTGCGCGACCTGCTCGACGCCGAGTCCCGCCGCGTCGCCGCGCACTGAGCCGCCCGGCCGGTCCGCCGGCCGCACCCCTGCCGATCGTCCGGTCGCCTGCCCATCGGGCAGGTCGTCCGTCGGATGGTCGATACGGCCGAGCTCGGCAAGACTCGGACTTCCCGCTGCACGCGCCGGAGTCCCCCGATGTTCAGTCTGATCCCCCCTCCCGACCTGACACGGCCGGTCGCCGGCACGGCCGCCTTCGCGGGTCGAACCGCAACGGGGGCGGCACCGCAGCCGCTCGAATCCCTCGCCGAGTTCGTCGACGAGCCCTGGCTCGGCCTGGCGGCCGACGGGCTGCTGCTGGGCGCCAACCGCGCCGCGCGCCGCCTGCTCGAGGCGAACGAGGTGCTGCGCGTCGAGCGCGGCGGCCGGGTCGCACCGGTGGACGCGACACTGGCCGCCGGGTGGCGCGACGCGCTCGCCGAAGTCCGCGCCGGTCGGCGGCGGCTGCTGTGGGGAAGCGCGCCGGACGCGCGGGCGATCGTGATGCAGCCCGGCGGCGACGCGATGCCGGTGGTCGTGCGCGTCGGTGACGACTCGATCGGGCGGCTGCGCCGCCTGTGGGCGTTCGCGCACTCGGTCGGCCTGTCCGCCCAGGAGACCCGGGTGCTCGAGGGCCTCGTCGCCGGCCTGGGTCCGGCTGACATCGCCAAGCGCCACGAGGTGGCGAACGCCACCGTCCGCACGCAGGTCCGCGGCGTGCTCTCGAAGACGCAGGTGCGCGGGATGCGCGAGCTGCTCGCGCTGGTGGCGCGGGTCGCCTGATCCGGCCGCGACGCGGCGGGTGCGGCGGCCGCGCCGCCCGGTCCGCGCCCTACGCCCGCCGGCCGTCAGCTCGGCCCGGCGGTGTACGCGAAGATCGCCGACACGTCCTGGTCGCCCAGACCCGCGCGCCGCGCGGCCTGCATCTGGCTGCGCACCAGCGAGGCCACCGGCACCGGCCGGTCGAGCTCCTGCGCGAGCGTCACGAAGTAGCGCAGGTCCTTCTCCATCAGCGCGAGCTGGAACTGCGGCGTGAAGTCGCGGGCGGCCATCTTCGGGATCTTGGTCTTCACCAGCCGCGACCCGGCGGCGCCCTCGCCGAGGATCTCCTGCGCGCCGGCGGCATCGAGGCCGGCGGCGAGCGCCACCGACATCGCCTCGGCGAGCGCCGCGTTCATCGTGCCCGACAGCATGTTGTTGACCAGCTTGATGGTCGAGCCCGCACCGGAGTCGCCCAGGCGGCGCGCCATCCGGCCCATCGCGGCGAACAGCGGCTGGGCGGCGTCGCAGACCTCGGCCGGGCCGCCGACCATGAACACCAGTTCGCGGCCGCGGGCCTGCGCGAGGCTGCCCGAGACCGGCGCGTCGAGATGGCGCAGGCCGCGCGCCGCCGCCGCACGCGCGACCTCGCGCGACATCGACGGGCTGTTGGTGCTGCAGTCGACGATCGTGGTGCCCGGCGCGGCCGACGCGACCACGCCGCCCTCGCCCAGCATCACCTGACGCGTCGCCTCGTCGTCGGCCACCATCGAGACGACGAAGGCGGCGCCGCGCACCGCGTCGGCGATCGACGTGCAGGGCGTGGCGCCCTGCGCGGCGAGCGCCTCGGCGCGCGCGGCGCTGCGGTTCCACGCGCGCACCGCGAAGCCGGCGGCGAGCAGGTTGGCGGCCATCGGCGCGCCCATCGCGCCGGTGCCGAGGAAGGCGATCGTGGTGCTCATCGGGGGGTCTCCGGGGAAGGGACCGGCCGCGCGTCGCGGCCGGAGAGGTCGAAGTCGATCCGCTCGACGATCCGCCCGCCCGTGGGGCGCAGCGTCGGCTGGGGCGGCTTGGTGGGGCGCGACAGCGCGCGGCCCCAGGCGAGTTCGGGGGCGTCGCGGCGCGCATCGGC
>JBAXJZ010000059.1:0-12690 GCA_037137595.1 Burkholderiales bacterium
GCCGCCGTTCAGGCGACGCGACGGGCGGGCGACGCGCGCGGCGGCGCGAGCGCGCCGCCGGCCAGCGAGGTGCCCACGCCCTCGGCCGCGCGGATCACGTCGGCCGACAGCGCCTTCAGGTTCGAGGGCCGCAGCCGCTCGATCGGCCCCGAGAGGCCGACCGCGGCCACCACCCGGCCCGACGGGTCGCGGACCGGCGCGGCGATGCCGCCGACGGTCTCGCGCCATTCGCCGCGGTTGATCGCGTAGCCCTGCTGGCGCACCCGCTCCATCTCGCGCAGGAACTCGGCGGGCTCGGTGATCGTCCGCGACGAGGCCGGGACCAGGCGCGTGGACAGCGCGTCGAGCGACGCCGTGTCCAGCCACGCGAGCATCGCCTTGCCGGTGGCCACGCAGTACGCCGGCGCGCGGCCGCCGATCTGCGTGTAGGCGCGCACCGGCTCCGGGCTGTCGAGCTTGTGCACGTAGACCACCTCGTCGCCGTCGAGCACCGACAGGTGGACCGTCTCGCGGCTGCGGTCGAGCAGCCAGTCCATCCAGCCCTGCGCGGCGCGCCGCAGGTCCAGGTTCGCGAGCACCGCCGAGCCGAGCTCCCAGAGCCGGATCGACGCGGCGTAGGTGCCGCCGTCGCCGTCGCGCCGGGCATAGCCCAGCTCGACCAGCGCCTGCAGCAACCGGTGGGCGTTGCTCTTGCCGATGCCCAGCCGCGTGGCGAGCTCGGTGACGCCGAGCGCGCGGTCGGAGTGCGCGAGCACCTCGAGCAGGCCGAGGCCCTTGACGAGCGTGTTGTTCATGCGGGGGCGGGCTCCCTGGCGCCGACCGGGGCCGCTGGGTCGGCGAGTGTTCTGTTTTGTGGAACAAACGGTCCGTCTTGGGGAATGATGCTAGAGTGGCCGGACGATTGCAACCGGCGGCGGACGCGCCGTCGGAGCGGGGGAGAGGAGGACCCATGGCACGCGCGCAGCCGCTCGACGTCGAGCTGACGTCGTCGCACTGGGGGGCGTACGAGGTGCGCCGCGAGGACGGACGGCCGGTCGGGCTCGCGCCCTGGCGCGGCGACCCGGACCCGTCTCCGATCGGGGTGGCGATGTGGGAAGCCTACCGGTCCCCGCTGCGCATCCGGCGGCCGGCGGTGCGCGCCGGATTCCTCGAGCGCGGACCGGGCGATCCGGCCCGCGGCGCGGGCCGCGGTCTCGAGCCCTTCGTCGAGGTGTCGTGGGCGCGGGCGCTCGATCTGGTCGCCGGCGAGCTGCGCCGCGTGATCGACTCATACGGCAACGCCGCGATCTTCGGCGGCTCGTACGGCTGGTCGAGCGCCGGCCGCTTCCACCACGCGCAGAGCCAGGTCCACCGCTTCCTGAACGCGCTGGGCGGCTACGTGCGGCACACCGACTCGTACAGCCTGGGCGCGGGTCGCGTGCTGCTGCCGCACGTGATCGCCCCGATGGAGACCCTGCTCACGCAGGCGCCCGACTGGCGCACGCTCGCCGCGCACACGCGGCTGTTCGTGACCTTCGGCGGCGCGCCCGCGAAGAACGCGCAGGTGGGCGCGGGCGGCGCGTCGGAGCACGGGCTGCGGCCCGGCCTCGCGGCGATGGCCGCGGCCGGCTGCCGGTTCGTGAACTTCAGCCCGGTGCGCTCGGACCTCGACGCGCCCGCCGACGCGGTCGAATGGATCCCCCTGCGTCCCGGCACCGATACCGCGGTGCTGCTCGCGCTCGCCTGCGAGACCGTGCGCTGCGGCCGCCACGACGCCGCCTTCCTCGCGTCGCACTGCACCGGCTTCGAGCGCTCGCCGCGGAGATGGCGGCCGCGCGAACGATGGTCAGCGTCGCGTGGTCGCTGCAGCGCGCCGACCACGGCGAGCAGCCGTTCTGGGCCGCGGTGGCGCTGGGCGCGGTGCTCGGACAGATCGGCCTGCCCGGCGGGGGCACGTGGCTGTCGTACGGGCCGGCCAACACCATGGGCAGCGGCCACCGGCTGCTGCCCGGACCCACGCTGCCGCAGGGCCGCAACCCCGTCGAGGCCTTCATCCCGGTCGCGCGCATCGCCGACCTGCTCGAGAAGCCGGGCGAGACCTTCGACTACAACGGCGAGCGCCGCACCTATCCGGACATCCGCCTCGTCTACTGGGCGGGCGGCAACCCGTTCCACCACCATCAGGACCTGCACCGGCTGGCGCGCGCATGGCGTCGACCCGAGGCGGTGATCGTCCACGAGCAGGTCTGGAACGCCCACGCGAAGATGGCCGACATCGTGCTGCCCGCCACTTCCACGCTCGAGCGCGACGATCTCGGCTACGGCTCGCGCGACGCGCTGCTGATCGCGATGAAGCGCGTGGCCGAGCCGCCCGGCGAGGCGCGCGACGACTACGCGATCTTCGCGGACCTCGCCGAGCGGCTCGGCGCGGCACAGGCCTTCACCGAGGGCCGCGACGCCGCGGGCTGGCTGCGCGCGCTGTATGGGCGCGCGGTCGACCAGTGGGCGCGCGCGGGCGTGGAGATGCCGGACTTCGATGCGTTCTGGGCCTCGGGCGGCGTGAAGGTCCCCGCGAACCCGGAGCCGGTGGGCGGCTTCGCGGCGTTCCGCGAGGACCCGGTCGCGAACCGTCTCGGCACGCCGAGCGGGAAGATCGAGCTGTTCTCCGAGCGCATCGCGTCCTTCGGCTACGCGGACTGCCCGGGGCATCCGGCGTGGTTCGAGCCCGCCGAGTGGCTCGGGGCGCCGCTCGCATCGCGCCTGCCGCTGCACCTGCTGTCCGACCAGCCGCACACCAAGCTGCATTCGCAGCTCGATCACTCCGCCTTCAGCCTCGCGAACAAGGTGGCGGGCCGCGAGCCGATCCACCTGAACCCCGAGGATGCGGCGGCGCGCGGCATCGCCGACGGCGACCTGGTGCGCGTGTTCAACGACCGCGGCGCGTGCCTCGCCGGCGCGCGTCTCGATCCGTGCCTGGTGCGCGGCGTGGCGAAGCTGTCCACCGGCGCCTGGTGGGATCCCGAGGTGCCGGGCGATGTGTCGTCGATCGACCGCCACGGCAACCCGAACACGCTGACGCGTGACGTCGGGGCATCGAGCCTGTCGCAGGGGTGCGCGGCGCAGACCTGCCTGGTGGAGGTCGAGCGTTTCCGCGGACACGCGCCGGCGGTGAAGGCGTTCGAGCCGCCGCGGTTCTTGGCGGGATAGGCGGCGCGTCCCCGCGCCGCGTCAGTCCTCGGCGCCCAGCGGCAGCGCCAGCGCGTCCTCCAGCGCCAGCAGCAGCGTGGTGCGGTCATCGCGCGCCACGTCCTGCCAGCGCCGGCCGGTGATCGCGCCCTCGAGCGCCCACAGCAGGTTGAGGCTGGGCTTGCCGCCCGCGCGCTTGACCGCGATGTAGGCGCGCACCGAGCCGGCCTCGCGCAGCCGCGCCATCGAGTCGAAGCCCGCCTGCTCGAGCATCTCGCGGGACTTCGGGCCGAGGTTCGGCAGCGCGTCGGGATCGGCGGTGGCCGCGGCCCGGGCCTTCGCGGCGCGGCGCACCGCGCCGTCCTTCGGCGGCCACCCGGCCACGCGGCCGATCGCCGCGGCGATCCATTCGTCCAGCGTCTCGCGGTCGCTCACGACGCCGCGCGGCACGACGTACAGCTCGCGCATGCGCCGGCCCTCCAGCGGCTCGAAGGGCACCGGCACGCGGCCTTCGTGCAGGCGCGTCACGTCGGCGGGGCCGAGCTTCAGCACGAACTGCTCGCGGAACACCGTGGCCGCCAGGTGCCCGCCGACGAAGGCCGCCGGGCAGCCGAACAGCGTGCGCCGCTCGACGCGCGGATCGGCGGCGACGGCCTGCTCGAACAGCTCGACCAGCTCGGGGGCGGGGGCGGACCAGCTCATCCGGCTAGGGTAGCCGAGCGCGACCCCTCGGCCTGCCTGGCCGCGGGCGGCCGGGGGGGCGAAAGGCGTCGCGGCGGCGCCGGCCGGCGGGCGGCCGCGGCGTCGGCGCGACGGAGCGAGTACGCCGGGCACCCCGATCCCGGCGTCGCGCCGTCGCAGCGCCGATGCGGTTCGTCGGGTCGCCGTCCGCCGCTCGTCACCTGCCGGGCCGCACCCGCGCGGCGGCGACCTGTCCCACCCCTAAGATCGACGGACTGAGGCGTTTCGCAAGGGGGTCGTCGTGCTCGGTGGGTTGTTCAAGTCGCGCGAGATCGATCGGTTCGCGCAAGGTCTGTCCGAAACGCTGGTCCCGGGTCTCGCCAGGGACGGGCGCGAGCGTCCCGCCGCCCGCGAGGTCGACGCGCTGATCGAGGACGTCGAGGTCCGCGCGGTCACCTGGGTGCGCGAGCAGAAGCTCGGCATCTACGGCAAGGCGCGGCTGTGCCGCACGCTCGGCGAGTGCCTCGCGCGGGGCGGCGTCGATCCGCGCACCCGGGAGACGGTGATGCGCCGCTATCTCGTCAACGTCGCCCGCGCGAAGGTCTGATCCATGGGCCTGGGAACGCTGCTCGAACGGGTCCGCGGTCGCCTCGAGCGCCGCGCCGAGGCGCTGTCGCAGGGTCTGGGGTCCACGGTGCCGGCGCGGGTCGCCGCGCCGCCGTCCGACCCGTCGATCATCGCGCTGCGGCGGGCGGTGGCCCTGTCTCCGAACGATGCCGGTGCGAGCCTCGCGCTCGCCGAGGGGCTGGCCGCCGCCGGCCAGGCGGACGAGGCCGTGCGTGCCGCGCGTTCGGCCGCCCACCTCGCGCGTCGCAGCGGCGACCAGGCCACCGAGCTGCAGGCCTGCCGCGTCTGGGCGCAGCTCGAGCCGGACTCGCGCGAGGCCGCGATCGCGCTGGCCGCGGCGCTGGCCGCCGCCGGACTCGCCGGCGAGGCGGCCCAGGCCTACGAGGCGGTGATCGCGGCGCACGGCGCGCAGGTGGACCTGCTGATCGCGCTCGGCTCGGTCTACGAGGAGATCGCCCGCGGCGACGACGCCTTCGCGGCCTACTCGCGGGCGGTCGCGATCGAGCCCGAGCACCTCGACGCGCTGATCCTCGCCGGCATCGCCGCGCGCGACGCGGGCCGCCCGGAGGAGGGCGAGGCGCTGCTCGAGCGCGCGCTGCGCGTGAAGCCCGATTCGTCGCACGCGATCTTCAACCTCGGTCTGCTGCGGATGGATCGCGGCGGCCTCGACACCGCCGCGCGCGACTTCGACGCCGTGCGGACGTTGCGCCGCGGCGAGCCGTGGTCCGACGCGACGCTGGAACGCCTGCTCGCCAGCCAGCGCTGCGATCCGCGCGATCCCGACTGGGGCGTGGCGCGCTTCAAGCTCGAGCACGACGTCGAGCAGCTCGCGTACCTGCGGACCGTGGGCCGTCTCGGGGCCGGCTGGGACGCGGTGATCGACGAGTACCGGCGCGCGATGCGCGACCCGTCGCTGGCCGAAGAGCCGTACCGCCACACCGCGCTCGACCCCGGCCGCTATCCGCTGCTGGCGGCCACCTACAAGCGGCCGCTGCACGTGCCCGATCTGGAGGTACCGGACGGGGCGCTGGTCGCCGACGGACTCGACTGGGCGGAGATCGAGGCGGGCTACCTCGGATCGACGCCGAACATGGCCTGCGTCGACGGCTTCCTCACGCCGGCGGCCCTCGCGGCCGTGCGGCGCTGGTGCCTCGAGGCGACCATCTGGAACGAGCTGAAGAACGGCTACGTCGGCGCCTCGATGCACGACGGCTTCGCCTGTCCGCTGCTGCTGCGGATCGCCGCGCAGCTGCGCGAGCGGATGCCGCGGGTGATCGGCGCGCGGCCGCTGCAGACGATGTGGGGCTTCAAGTACGACACCCGCTTCGCCGGCACCACGCCGCATGCCGACGAGGCCGCCGTCAACGTGAACTTCTGGATCACGCCCGACGAGGCGAACCTCGATCCGAGCTGCGGCGGACTCGTGGTCCACGGGCTGGAGGCGCCGCGCGACTGGGGCTTCCGCCGCTTCAACGCCGACGGCGACGACGCGCGGCGGCTGCTGTCGGAGGCCGGCAGCTCCGGCATCCGCGTGCCCTACCGGTCGAACCGCGCGCTGATGTTCGACTCGGACATGTTCCACGAGACCGACACCTTCCGCTTCGCGCCCGGCTACGAGAACCGCCGGATCAACATCACGATGCTGTTCGGCTCCCGGGACCGCTGACGCGGCGCCCGTCAGTCGAGCTTGTAGACCCAGCCGGCCGCGCGCAGGCACTGGTTCTGCGCGTCGTTGCGGCGGCTCTCGTTGGCGTCGTAGCTGACGTAGGTCGGCGGGATCTCGCGCGGCGGATAGTTGACGCAGTTCGTCGTGTTGCCGGTGGTGGTGCAGCTCGATCGCCCCGGCTCGATGCGGCCGGGCCTGTCGAGCCGCTGGGCGATCACCACCGGGAACATCGCGACCGACTCGCGCTGGCAGTGGGCGCGATCCGATTCGAGGGCCGACGCGGGCTTGGTCGGATGGGTCCAGGTGCCGCAGCCGGCGAGGACGGCAAGGGCTGCGGCGAGGACGGCGGCGGAAACGCGGGGCATGGGCTGACCGGGGGAAGCGGGGCGGGTGACGCGATCCTGCCCCGTCCGGGTTCGACGATGCAAGGTCCATCGACCTTCGGGAACGATGGCCGGCGGATGCGGGATAATGAGCGCGTGCGGCCGTTCGAGGCCGTCGTCCCGCCGTCACTCCGCTTCACAGCCTCCCGGTCGTGGTGGACGTCCGTCGATCTACCGCCCGCCCGGAGTCCCGCCGTGATCACCCTCAAGAACGTCGTCCTGCGCCGCGGCGCGAAGGTGCTGCTCGACCGCGTGTCGGTCACCGTCGCGCCGGGCGAGAAGGTCGGCCTGGTGGGCCGCAACGGCGCCGGCAAGTCGACGCTCTTCGGCCTTCTCGACGGCACCCTGCACGAGGACGCGGGCGAACTGTCGTACCCGCGGCAGTGGCGGCTGGCGCAGGTCGAGCAGGACATGCCCGAGACCACCGAGTCGGCGACCGCGTTCGTGGTCGCGGGCGACACCCGGCTCGCCGCGCTGCGCGAGGCGCTGGTCCGCGCCGAGGCGCAGTTCAACGAGGACCCCGACGATCCCGACGCGGGCATGGCGATCGCCCAGGCGCACGTCGACCTCGCCGACGCCGGCGAACACGACGCGAACGCACGCGCGCAGGCGCTGATCCTCGGCCTGGGATTCCGGATCGACGAGCTCGACGCGCCGGTCGCGAGCTTCTCCGGCGGCTGGAGGATGCGTCTGCAGCTCGCTCGCGCGCTGATGTGCCCGAGCGACCTGCTGCTGCTCGACGAGCCGACCAACCACCTCGACCTCGACGCACTGGTCTGGCTCGAGGCCTGGCTGAAGTCCTACCCGGGCACCATGATCGTGATCAGCCACGACCGCGAGTTCCTGGACGCGGTCACCTCGGTCACGCTGCACCTCGACACCGCGCAGGTCACGCGCTACGGCGGCAACTACTCGGTCTTCGAGACGCTGCGCTCCGAGCAGCTGCTGCTGCAGCAGGCGGCCTACGCGAAGCAGCAGGAGCGGATCGCCCACCTGCAGCGCTTCATCGACCGCTTCAAGGCGAAGGCGAGCAAGGCCCGCCAGGCGCAGAGCCGCGTCAAGGCGATCGAGCGGATGGAGAAGGTCGCGCCGATGCTGGCGAGCGCGGACTTCGAGTTCGAGTTCCGCGAGCCCGTGCACCTGCCGAACCCGATGCTGTCGATCGACCGCGCCGACTTCGGCTACGTGGTCGACGGCACGCCGCGCACGATCCTGCGCGGCGTCTCGCGCTCGGTGCTCGCCGGCCAGCGGATCGGCATCCTCGGCGCCAACGGCCAGGGGAAGTCGACGCTGGTGAAGACGATCGCGCGCGACCTCGCGGCGCTGGGCGGCGAGGTCGTCGAGGGCAAGGGGCTGTCGATCGGCTACTTCGCGCAGCACGAGCTCGACGTGCTGCGTCCGGACGCCGATCCGCTGCAGCACATGGTGCGGCTCGCGCGCGAGACCGGCGCGGCCTCGGGCACCGGCGAGCAGGCGCTGCGCGCGTTCCTCGGCGGCTTCAACTTCGGCGCCGACATGGTCCGCCAGCCGGTGGGCACGATGAGTGGCGGCGAGAAGGCGCGGCTGGTGCTCGCGATGATGGTCTGGCAGCGTCCCAACCTGCTGCTGCTCGACGAGCCGACGAACCACCTGGACCTCGTGACCCGCGAGGCGCTCGCGATGGCGCTCAACCGCTTCGAGGGCACGCTGATGCTCGTGAGCCACGACCGCGCGCTGCTGCGCAGCGTCTGCGACGAGTTCTGGCTGGTGGGGCACGGCCGGGTCGGCCCCTTCGACGGCGACCTCGACGACTACCAGGCCTACCTGCTCGAGGAGGCCCGCCGGCGGCGGGCGTCGGCGAACGCGCAGGCGTGACGCCCCGCGCGCGACCGGCGTCGTGCGCCGGTGCGCCCGGGCTCGGCCTCACCGCGGCCGAAGCGGTCCGTCAGTCCTTCGCCGAGCGCAGCTTCCACGTCCACCCGGCGTCGACCATGCAGGTGTCGCTCGCCTTCTCGCGCGCGTCGGCGTTGGCGTCGACGGTGCGGTAGGTGGCCGGCACCTCGCGCGGCGGGTAGTTCACGCAGTCGGTGGTGTTGCCCTTGGTGGTGCAGGTCGAGCGGCCCGGCTCGATGTAGGCGGGCCGGTCGATCTCCTGCCGCCAGACCTGCGGCCAGCGCGCCTTCGCGCCCGCGTCGCAGATCGACCGGTCGGTGTCGTAGGCCGCGCCGGTCTTGGTGGGATGGGTCCAGGTGCCGCAGCCGCCGAGCGCGGCCGACAGGGCGAGCAGGGCGAGGAGAGGGCGCTTCATTCGGGCCTCGTCGTGACGCGGGGTGCGCGTCGCGATCCTCGCAGCGGCGCCGTGCCGGCGGCGCGGCACGACGACGGGCGGACGCCGCCCTCCGACTCCCGGGATCGGGGTCGGCGGGCGGCCCCGCGCGGATCAGTTCAGGGCCTTGTCCTTCCAGAACTTGGTGCCGGCGACCGCGCCGCCTGCCTGCAGGCCGTTCTTGGTGATCGTCCAGACCATCGAGTCGGCGCCGATCATCTCGGCGGTGCTGCCGCCCGCGCTCTTGCCGCCGACGCCCGCCGAGCCGCCGCCGCCGGCCTCGGCCGTCCAGCCGCTGTTGACGAACGCGTCCATCGCCTTGCGGGACTTGAAGACGATCAGCGTCTGGCTCTCGGCCGCGCCGATCTGCACGCCTGCGCTCGCCTGCGCCATCTGCATGAAGGTGTCCTTCTTCGACGCGGCGTCGTGCACCAGGCCCTTGCCGCCGGCCCCGCCGATCATGAAGCTCAGGCCGTAGGTGGTGAACACCGCGTAGCCGGGCGCGCGCGCCAGCTCCTCCCTGATCTTCGGCTCGGCGGCCTCGAACTTCGGGATCGCCTCGCGCGCGGCCTTGCGGATCTCGGCCTGCTGCTCGGCCTTCGACACGGGCTTGGCGGGCTTGGGCGTCGGGTTCGGCATCACGTCGGGGGTCGGCGTCTGCGCGGACGCGGCGGTCGCGACGACGGACAGCAGCAGCGCGGCGGCACCGTGGCGGAAGGTGGGCATGGTGGCTCCTCTCCTGGGGGGCGGCCTCGGCCATCGGGGATCGTGGTCGAGGTCCTGCGTCGATCGTAGGCCGTCGGTGGCCCGCCTGCCAGCCCCGATGGGACAAGGGCGGGACGTGTCGCGTCAGCTCGGCCGTTCAGCCGGTCCGGCGCTCGCGGCCGTCGAGCCAGTCGTCCACCGACGCCGGCTCGCGATAGGCGAAGCCCAGCACCTCGCGCTGCAGCGGCGTGAGCGCGGCGGCGTCCAGGTGCGGCGGCAGCGCGATCTGCTGCTTCAGGTAGGGGATGGTGAACACGTGATTGACCGCGCGCCGCGGCCGCTCGCTGTCGTTGCGGCCGCCGGCGTGGAACAGCATGCAGTCGAGCAGCACGAACTGCCCGGCGCGCGCGGTGACCTGCACGGCGTTGCGCCGGACGTAGTCGTCGGACGGGAAGGCCTCGGCCTTGTGCGAGGCCGGCAGCACCCAGGTCGAGCCGTTCTCGTGCGTGAAGTCGTCGACGCAGAACAGCGCGTTGATCGCCAGCGGCCGACTCGAGACGAAGTGCTGGTAGGGCAGGTCGCGGTGCCACGCGCCCTGGTTGTACGGCTCGCGCGACGGGTTGATGACGCCGTTCTGCTGGTTCAGCACGAACTTGCCGTCGATCAGCGCCGCGACCGCGCGCATCAGCGGCTCGGCGAAGGCGAGTCCGAGGAAGGGCGTGCCGCCCTCGAGCAGCGGCGCGCGGAGGGTGTTGTGCTCGTCGAGACGGCGCAGCCGCGCCTCGCCGTGTCGTGCGAGATAGCGCGCGCGGGTGGCGTCGAACGCCTCGGAGAGCGCGCGCAGCGCATCCGCGTCGAAACCCGAGTCCAGGATCGCGTAGCCCAGGCGGCGCACCTGCTCGACGGCGGCCTCGACGGCCGTGCCGTCCGGGTCGCGGTGCAGGACGCCGTAGGCGGCATCGGGCGGGCGGCGAGGCTCGGTCATCGGTCGGGTCCCGGTGCGGTCGGCGGCGCGGTCGCGCGGAACACCTCGCGCACGATCACCCGCGGCCGGCGCTTGACCTCGGAGAAGACCTTCGCGACGTAGATGCCCTGCACGCCCATGAAGAAGATGATCAGCCCGGAGAAGAGCCAGATCGACGCGACGATCGAGGTGTAGCCGTCGGGCGGCGAGGACACGAAGAAGTAGCGGAAGACCAGGCTGAGGATGAACATCAGCGCGGTCGCCGAGATCGCGAGGCCGGCGTAGAACGTGAAGACCAGCGGCTGGCTGCTGAACGAGGTCACCGCGTTGACCAGGTGCGAGAGCTTGCGCGCGAGCGTGTAGGTGGTGGGGCTGGTCGATGCCTTCTCGACGACGCAGGAGCGCTGCACGAAGCCCGTGCTGACCCAGAGCCCGCCGATGTTCAGCTCGCGCTCGGGGAAGGACAGCAGCGCGTCGACGTAGCGGCGCGTCATCAGCCGCGCGGTGACGATGTTGTCGGGCTGCGCGACGCCGGTCATCGCGCGGAACACGCGGTAGAAGAGCGCGCCGCTCGCGCGCTCGAACGCGCCGCCGCGGCGGCGGCCCTGGACGCCGAAGACCACGTCCGCGCGATGTGCGTCGAGCTCGCGCGCGAAGGTCTCGAGCCACTCGGGCGATTCCTCGAGGTCGCTGTCGATCAGGAACACCTGCTCGCCGGCGGCGTGCGCGAGGCCCGCGAGCATCGCGGCGTGGTGGCCGAAGTTGCGCGACAGGTCGACGACGACGACGTGCGGGTCGGCCTCGGCCAGGCGGCGGGCGCGCTCGACGCTGTCGTCGGGCGAGCCGTCGTTGACCAGCACGATCTCGAAGTCCTCGCCGACCCGCGCGCGGGCCGCCGCCGACGCGCGGGCGTGGAACGTCTCGACGTAGGGCGACGACCGGTACAGCGTCGCGACGATCGACAGCCTCGGGCGGGCGGGCGGCGCGGCGTTCACGCGGGCCTCCGGGACGGCCGGGCGCGCCGTCAGACGTTGAAGCGGAAGTGCATGACGTCGCCGTCGTGCACCACGTAGTCCTTGCCCTCGAGCCGCATCCTGCCCTTCTCCTTCGCGCCCGATTCGCCCTTGCACGCGATGTAGTCGTCGTAGGCGATGGTCTCGGCGCGGATGAAGCCCTTCTCGAAGTCGGTGTGGATCACGCCGGCGGCCTGCGGCGCGGTGGCGCCCACGCGGACCGTCCACGCGCGGACCTCCTTCACGCCGGCGGTGAAGTAGGTCTGCAGGCCGAGCAGCTTGAAGGCCGCGCGGATCACGCGGTTCAGGCCGGGCTCGTCCATGCCCATGTCGGCGAGGAACACCGCCTTGTCGGCGTCGTCCATGTCGCCGATCTCGGCCTCGATCGCCGCGCACACCGGCACCACCACCGAGTTCTCGGCGACCGCCATCCTGCGCACGGCCTCGAGGTGGGGGTTGTTCTCGAAGCCGTCGTCGCGGACGTTGGCCACGTACATCGTGGGCTTGGCGGTGATCAGGCACAGCGGCGCGAGCACCGCGCGCTCCTCGTCGTAGAGGTCCAGCGAGCGAACGGGCTTGGCCTCGTTGAGCACCGCGAGGCACTTGTCGAGCACCGCGACCAGCCGCGCGGCCTCCTTGTCGCCGCCGGCGCGCGCCTGCTTCGCGTAGCGCTGGTGGGCCTTCTCGCAGGTGGCCATGTCGGCCAGCGCGAGTTCGGTGTTGATCACCTCGACGTCGGACAGCGGATCGACGCGGCCCGAGACGTGGACCACGTTCTCGTCCTCGAAGCAGCGCACCACGTGGACGATCGCGTCGGTCTCGCGGATGTTCGCGAGGAACTGGTTGCCCAGGCCCTCGCCCTTCGAGGCGCCGGCGACGAGGCCCGCGATGTCGACGAACTCGACCGTGGCCGGCATCACGCGCTCGGGGTTCACGATGGCGGCGAGCGCGGCCAGCCGCGGATCGGGCACCTCGACGATGCCGACGTTCGGCTCGATCGTGCAGAACGGGTAGTTCTCGGCGGCGATGCCGGCCTTGGTCAGGGCGTTGAACAGGGTCGACTTGCCGACGTTGGGCAGGCCGACGATGCCGCACTTGAGGGACATGGGGAGAGCCTTCGTGAACCGGGGGCGGGACGCCTCGGCCGGGCACGGGGGCCGGCGGGCGCGCGGATGGGCGCC